>JAFDHO010000161.1 GCA_019308745.1 Deltaproteobacteria bacterium | reverse complement strand
GTCGCAGAAAAGACCAGCCCGGGAGGCTCGGAACGCAAGAAAAGGCATCATCACCCCCGTTCGTCCATCACCGAGTTCTCTGAATCGCTTTTCAAACGGCTAAAATGTTACGATCAGGTGTTATTTGTTGATCGTTATTGGTTGTTCGTTCCGAAACCCGGATAACCAATAGCCGGTAACCGGTAACAAACAACCCAGAAAAAGAGATTCCGGAAAAGGAGGTGATGGCAACCGCACGGGATTTGATGATGGTTGGCACGGTAACCTAAATCCATAACCAGTGAAAGGAGGGTGAGTATGAAGAAGAGTAGAGGATATTTCTTTGGGGCCGTGGCCCTTGGAATGGTCTTTGCCTTGTGCCTGTTCTGGTCTCCACCCAATGCAACGGCTGCGGGCAAGGTGTACAGGCTCAAGATTCAATCCGGTTACCCCCACGGCGATCTGTCCATGGAGACCCTGAAGGACTTTGCAGCATCGGCTGCAAAGAGGAGTAACGGCCGCCTCAAGATCTCCGTATTTGCAGCACCTGAGATCGTCCCCACAGAACAGTTGTTCGATGCTACCAAGGTAGGCACGGTGGATATGCTCCACTGCGGAGGGACCTTCTGGGGAGGTATCGTGCCGGTCGGAGAGATCGAATTCGGGATCCCGTATGCCTTCAGGATTCCCGAGGCCGACACTTATCCTGAGAGTGCCAATGTCCTTCGCAAGTTCTTTTTTGAAAGCGGATTCGTTGAGTTGCTGAGGCAGGAGTACGGGAAGCACGGGCTCTATTGGCTTGATATGCATACCTACGGAGAGGCCCCCTTTACCCTTGCAACAAAATGCATAAGGACCCTTGATGACGTCAAAGGGGTCAAAGTCAGGGACGAAGGAATCTGGACAAAATGGCACAACATGGTGGGCTGGAGAGGAACTACTTCGGTGACACCGGAGGACACCTACATGGCCCTCAAGCTCGGCACTCTCAATGCATCACAATGGGATGTCAGCGCGGTTACCGGACTCAAATGGCATGAGGTGGCCCCTTACTGGATCAAGGGACTGGAGAACGATACGATCGTAGGCCACATCATGGTCAATATGAAGCTGTGGAAGTCCCTCCCGGATGACCTGAAGGCTGCCCTCAGGGGGGCCGCGGAAGACTACTGGTACAAAACGGTTTCCGCCTATGAAAAGGAAATGCTAATCGTAGAGGACCTGGTCAAGAAGGGAGTCGTCAAGAGGTGCGAGCTGACTCCCGAGGCCATGGAGAAACACCAGGAAGCGGCCTTGAAGCTGTGGGATGAGATGGCTGCGAGAGACGCTGCCTCGGCCAAGGCCATAGCTTTGATAAAAAAGTGGAGGGGCATCAAGTAGGTCCTGGGACAGTCAGGCCTGGCAGAGATAAACGGTGGAGAGACTGGAGAGATCCGCCAGAGCTGACCTTCTCCAGGCTCTCCTTTCCAATCACTCAGGGGTAGAAAAAATGGCGCATAGACTCGGGGCCTTCTTGAGGGCCGTTGACAGGACAAGTGAGAAGAGCGGAAAGGTCGTCTGCCTCCTGATCTTTGTGATGATGGTGATCACTGCGATAGAAGTGGTTTCCCGTTATGCCTTTAACCACCCGACCCTCTGGGTTTGGCCCATCAACAGACAGCTCTTTGGCGTCTTCATTCTCTTTGCGGGAATATACACCATGTCCAAGGAGGACCACATTCGTGTGGAGATCCTCTACGATCATTTCTCGCCGCGAATGAAGAGAGTGGCACGGTATTGTGCCTTGGCGTCCTTTCTTTGTTTCATGGTCGCCCTGATCCTCCAAGGAACCAGGATGGGCTGGAACTCCTTTATTGTCAGGGAGAAACTGACGGGAGCATTCCCCATACCTCTTTATCCTCTCAAGATGCTGATCCCGGTCGCATCATTCCTTTTCTTGCTTGAAGGTATTGCCGTCTTTGTTCGGCCAAACAAGAAGTAGCGAGGCCAATTTGAGACAACAGGACGGAAAGAAAGGAAGGATGGATTCTTGGGTGCGGGAATGGATTGGTGACAAGAAATGGAAATGAGCGTTGAGTTGGTATCAGTACTGCTGTTCGGGGGGCTCTTGTCGTTGTTGGCCTTGGGGATTCCCGTAACGTTTGCTTTGGGCGGCATAAGCGTCGTTCTTACCTTCTTGCTTGATGGCTACACGGGCCTGTATACGGTTGCGACAACCACATACAGGGAAATCACGGATCCCACCCTCATCACAATTCCGCTTTTCCTGCTCATGGGGAACTTCCTGATTCACTCGGGAATCTCTGATCGTCTGTTTCAGGCCCTCAATTACTGGCTATCGGGGATAAGAGGAAGCCTGGCCGTCGTATCGGTGGGGGTGTGTGTTGCACTGGCAATGTGCGGAGGGTTCGGCCCGGGGATCCTTACGATGGGCCTTATCGCCGTCCCGGCGATGCTGAAGCACAATTATGACAAGTCCATGGCCCTTGGGTGCGTCATGGCCGGCGGGGTTTTGGGCACAATCATCCCGCCCAGTATCATCATGATCGTCTTTTCCTTCATTGCAAGGGTTTCTATTGGAAGACTGTTCTTTGGGGGTGCCATCCCCGGATTCGTCTGTGCCTTCTTCTACATCCTGTACATACTTATCAGGTGCTATCTGCAACCCCAGCTTGCGCCCAGGGCAGCCGAAGTGGTTACCTGGAAGATGCGGTGGCTGTCTCTGAAGGAACTCTTCTTTCCCACCTTACTTGTCTTTCTGGTATTGGGATCCATATTCTCCGGCATGGCAACACCCACAGAGGCGGCGGGCGTAGGGGCCATGGGGGCATTCGTGGTGTGTATCATACACCGACGCCTGACCTGGAAGGTCCTTATGGACTCCTGCCTTGATACTTTCAGAATAAGCGGGATGGCCCTGTGGATATTGATCTCCGCGACACTGTTCGGCATCTTCTATACAACGGCAGGCGCTCAAGGGTTAGTGATGGAGATCGTCGAGAAGATCCCGGTGAGTCGGTGGGTGATCCTTATAGGCATGCAGATCATCCTCATAATGTTCGGGATGTTCATGGACGACTACGCCGTTATCACGATATGTGCACCCATCTTCATGCCCATAGCGAAGTTTCTGGGTTTTGATCCCATCTGGTTCTCCATTGTCTTCTTGCTCAATATGCAGGTGGCCTACTTGACTCCGCCTTTCGGCTGGTCCTTGATCCTGATGAAGGGGGTGGCGCCACCAGAGGTGTCCACGAAGGACATCTGGCAGGCAGTACCTCCTTATGTGGGCATGCAACTCTTGGTGCTGGTGTTGACCATGCTGTATCCGGGCCTGGCCCTGTGGCTTCCGGGGAGGATGTTCTAAGGGCCGGGTGCAATTGGAGGCGAACCAAAGCCCCGAGGCCTTGTTGTCCGTGAACAGCAAGAGAGCATCAACACCTGAAATGCACGTTATTCCACTTTATACCATAATACCCAGGGGAGCGGAGGAAAAGGAGTTATCAAATGGCAGTGCCTGAGGAAGAGAGAGGAAGGCCTTGCAGGAGACGACTCGAAGGCAAGGTAGCCATAGTTACAGGGGGTGCCGAAGGGATCGGAGAAGCTACTGCCAGACTCTTTGCGAGGGAAGGTGCCCGAGTGGTGGTCGCAGATATCAACGAGGGAAAGGGAGACAGTGTCGCTGAGGAGATAAGAAGCGGCGGTGGGGAGGCGATCTTTGTCAAGGTCGACGTGACCAGGGAAGAAGACTGGCAGTTCCTGATCAGAGCAACCCTGGCCTCTTACGGAAAGCTCAACATTCTTGTCAACAACGCCGGGGTATCGGAGATAGCTGATATCGAAAGCACAACGCTGGAAAAATGGGACAGGACCATGGCAGTAAATGCTACCGCCGTCTTCCTTGGGACCAAGCATGCTATCATGGCGATGAAGGGAAATGGTGAACCGTGCTCCATCATCAACCGTTCTTCCATAGACGGCCTGGTTGCCGAACCGGACCTCTTTGCCTACTGTGCGTCCAAAGGGGCGGTGACCACCATGACGAAGTCCGCCGCCCTCTCTTGCGGGGCAAAGGGCTACAGGATTCGAGTGAATTCTGTCCACCCGGCTTATGTCCATACTTCCATGACAAAGGGTGAAGCCGCCGGCTACGGCATCAGCGAAGAAGACTACCTGGAGAGGATGAGGAAAATACACCCAATTGGTGTAGGTGAACCTTTGGATGTGGCTTACATGGATCTGTACCTGGCCTCAGATGAATCAAAGTGGGTCACGGGGGCGGCATTTACCATTGATGGTGGCGTAACAGCCCAGTGAGGGGGACGGAGATCGGGAAGGGCATTGTCAGGATACTGATATCGGTCAACGGAGGTGAATTCCATGGCAAAAGAAAAGGCATTTGTTCATCCCTATATCCCCAATTCCGCACGGGAGATAAAGGAGCACGTGCTGAAGGAGATCGGCATAGGAGATGTTGAAGAGATATACAAAGAGATCCCGGATCATCTGAGATATAAGGGCACGCTCAACATCCCCGAGCCCTTTGTCTCCGAATACGATCTCAGGAGACACGTGAAGGGGATCTTGGCGAGGAACAAGACCTGCGAGAGCCATCTCAGTTTTCTTGGGGCCGGTTGCTGGCAACACTATGTGCCTGCGGTCTGCGATGAGATCATCGGTCGATCGGAATTTCTCACTGCCTACGGAGGCACGGCCTACTCTACCTACGGAAGATTGCAGGCCCAATTCGAGTTCCAGAGCCTCATGGGTGAACTCCTGTGCATGGACGTCGTTAGCAAGCCCAGCTACAGTTGGGGTGCGGTTGCCGGCAACGCCATTCGAATGGCAACGAGGATGACAGGGAGATCAGAGGTCCTGATTTCAAGGACAACAGGGCCTGAAAGACTGGCGACCATCCGAAACTTCTGCAAATCCATCCCCGGGGAAAAGGGTATCGCCATCAAGCTTGTGGAATACGACAGGAACACGGGGATGGTCGACCTGGGCGACCTCGAGGAAAAGATATCCTCGAACACCGCGGCGGTCTATTTCGAGAACCCTTGCTATCTCGGTTTCATCGAGGCGCAGGGAGAGGACATATCCGGCATTGCCCACGGAAAAGGGGCAGAGTGCATCGTGGGCGTGGATCCCATCTCCCTCGGGGTGGTTGCCCCTCCCGGAGATTACGGCGCGGACATGGTGGTAGGGACGATACAACCCCTGGGGATTCACATGAATTATGGGGGAGGGGTGGCCGGATTCATTGCTAGCCGGGACGAGGAAAGGTACATAGCCGAATATCCGTCCTGGTTGATCAGTCTGGCAGATACGGTCAAGGAGGGAGAATACGGCTTCGGTTTTTCCAGGTTCGAGAGGACCTCTTACATAGGAAGGGACAAGGCAAAGGATTTCTTGGGGACCGTGGCCGGCCTGTGGACAATCGCCGCCGCGGTCTACATGTCACTGATGGGGCCGAAGGGGTTTCAAGAGATCGGGGAGACAATCATTCAAAGATCTCATTACGCCATTGAACGCCTCTCATCCGTTAAAGGCGTGAAAGTGCTCTTTCCCTCCTATGCCTTCAAGGAGTTCGTCCTTAACTTTGATGCCGCAGGGAAGTCCGTGGGAGACATTAACCAGGAACTCCTGGACTACGAGATCTTTGGGGGAAAGGACCTTTCAGAGGACTTCCCGGATCTGGGCAACAGTGCCCTTTATTGTGTCACCGAAGTCCATGGCAAAGATGAGATCGACGGGCTCGTGGAATCTTTGAAGGAGGTTGTTGAAAAATGAAAGATCTGCCCGAAGTAAGAGAATTTCACTCCCCGGTCTGGAGCGAACCCATCATCATGGAGATGGGACGAAAGGGCGAGCGGGGTATCCTCGTTTCGGAGGCAGAAGAGGAGATAAGAGAAAGGGTCGGGAAGGCCGATTCCTATATCCCCGAGAACCTGAGAAGAAGGGAAGCCCCAAATCTTCCGGAGATAGGCCAGCCCCAGATACTGAGGCATTACCTCCACTTATCCCAGATGTGCCTCGGGATGGAGACGAACATCGATGCCGAAGGCACGGCCACCATGAAATACAGCCCCAAGGTGAACGAGGCACTGGTAAAATCCCCTGAGATGGCAGAGATCCATCCCTACCAGGACGAAGAGACCGTGCAAGGGATACTGGAGATCATGCACAAACTTGACCTGTTCCTCAGGGAGATCTCGGGCCTGGACCAATTTACCTTTCAGCCCCCAGGGGGATCCATGGCCACCTATACCCATGCCTGTATCTTGCGAGCCTATCATGAAGAGAGAGGGGAAGGTGCCCAGAGGGACGAAGTCATCACCACTGTCTTTTCCCATCCCTGTAACGCGGCCACCGCGGCCACCGCGGGTTTCAAGGTGATTACCTTGATGCCCGATAAGCAGGGTTATCCGGATTTCGAGGCCCTCAAGTCGAGTGTCTCGGAACGGACCGCGGGGCTTATGATAACCAACCCCGAGGATACTGGAATATACAATCCGCGCATACGAGAGTTCACCGACCTCGTCCATGATGCCGGTGGCCTCTGCTTCTATGACCAGGCCAATGCAAACGGCATCCTTGGAATCACGAGGGCCAGGGAGGCGGGTTTCGACGCCTGCCACTTCAATCTCCACAAGACCTTTTCCTCTCCCCACGGAAGCTTTGGTCCCGGTTGCGCTGCCTACGGCGTGGACGAGAGGCTTGCGAAGTATTTGCCAAAACCCATTGTCACGTGGGATGGGGCCAAATATCACCTGGATTATGACAGGCCCCACAGCATAGGCAAGGTTAGGGAATTCCACGGGAACGTTCCCGCGGTCCTCAGGGCCTATGCCTGGATAATGAGCATGGGACCGGAAGGGCTCCTGGAGGTGGCACGAACGTCGGTCCTGAACAACAATTACCTTAGTAAGATGCTGGAGGAGATCCCGGGGACAGTGCGATACTATGCACCGGGGAGATACAGGCTGGAGCAGACCCGGTGGAGCTGGGAAAAACTGACCAAGGATACGGGAGTGGGAACCGTGGATATCCAGAGAAGGATGGTGGACTACGGTCTCCAATCTTTCTTCATGAGCCACCACCCATGGATTGTCCCTGAGCCCTTCACGCCCGAGTTCTGTGAGTCCTATTCAGTGGACGACATGGAATACTGGTGTGCCGTGCTCAAGAGGATCTCGGACGAAGCTTATTCTGATCCGGAGATGGTGAAGTCAGCCCCTCACAGGGCGCCTATCCACCTTGTGAAGTATGAAGACCTGGATGACCCGAACAGGTGGGCCATGACCTGGAGGGCCTACGTAAGGAAGAGGGGCTCAACAAAGTAAACAACGCACGGCTCTCCTCTCCCGTCAAGGTTTTTCTCAAAAGGGCCAAGTGGTGGGGATACTTTTCTTAACATTCCAGGGATCCCGGGCTGGTCTTTTCAACGAGTTGAGACCTTTGAGAAACTTGTTTTAGGACCAGCAACACGGTTGCCTCGGTCCACAAAAAATAAAGAAAAGGGGTGAGGTCATGCGGAAGCATGCCCCTCCGATTCCTGGAGGGACGGGTTCCACCCCGTCCGTCCTAGCTTCCTCTTATTGGCAGGGAAGGACGCAGGGTTCGGAAAAGAAAGGTTTCAAGATTATGGATGCCGCCAAGAGGAAGAGGTTAGGTCTGATAGTCAATCCCATTGCCGGGATTGGGGGGAGGGTAGGGCTCAAGGGTAGTGACGGGCCTGAGATTCTTGAACGGGCCAAGGACCTCGGAGCGAGGCCTGAGGCCCCGGCAAGAACGATTGTGGCCCTTGAGAGAATTGCCCCTTACAGGGATGAGATGGAGATTGTGACCTACCCCCATGAAATGGGCGAAGATGAATTAAGGGCGTGTGACCTCGAACCGCTTGTCATAGGCGAGATAGAAAGGGGAAGGACCACTGCCGAGGACACGAAGAGGGCGGCAAAGGAAATGATGGAGTTGGGAGTTGACCTCATCCTGTTCGCGGGCGGCGACGGGACTGCAAGAGACATATGTTCGGCCATTGGCACGGAAATCCCTGCACTCGGAATCCCCTGCGGGGTGAAAATCCATTCCGCGGTGTACGCCACAAGCCCGCGGAATGCGGGAGAACTGGCCGCAGAATACATCCGCGGAAAGACGGGGACCGTCCGCCTCCGGGAGGCAGAGGTCATGGATATCGACGAGGAGTCCTTCCGTAACAACAGGCTTTCAGCCAGGCTGTACGGCACCCTCAAAATCCCCTTTGAGAGGAGGATGGTCCAGTCCCCAAAGGCCGGGGGTTGCGCCGGTGAAAGAGAGCAACTCGAAGAGATCGCGTTGGAAGTGATCAATAACCTTGCGCAAGACTGCATTTATATCATAGGGACCGGCACGACCACACGGACGGTCATGGATAAACTCGGCTTGGAGAGCACCCTCCTTGGCGTGGATGCGGTATGCAATAGGGAAGTCGTGGGCCTGGACTTGAACGAGTCACAGATCCTGGACATAATCGAGGGGAGGAGGGCAAAGATCCTGGTAGGCATCATAGGGAACCAGGGGTATATCTTCGGCAGGGGCAACCAACAGATAAGCCCGGAAGTCATCAAAAGGGTGGGGAAAGAGAACATCATTGTCATCGGAACCATGGAGAAGATTGCCAGCCTCAAGGGAGCGCCTTTGCTCGTGGATACGGGGGACGGGGAGGCGGACAGGATGCTCTCGGGATACATGCAGGTCATTACGGGCCTCAGGGAGAGGGTCGTCCTCAAAGTTGTGGGATAAGAAGAAGGTCTTCGTTCCCCTGTCCCCCTATGGAGTAAGGCGGCCATGTCGCCGTCCCCTCCTCCTGTAGGAGCGACTTACAGTCGCGATCCTTCCATCCTCCCGTAAGAGCACCATGTTGCCCGCATCAGAAATCCAACGGGCTTTTAGCATCTTTTTTGGTGAGGCTTTGGATGGTGTGGGTGTAAATCATGGTGGTTCTGACATCACTGTGCCCCAACAATTCCTGAATAGTCCGAATATCATAGTTGGCTTGCAAAAGAGGGGTGTCAAAACTGTGACGAAGCGTGTGAGCCGAAGCACGCTTGGGGATTCGTGCCTTTCTGACAGCCCTCCGCATCCACCAGGACCGGGTCCTTGCTTTTTGTAAAGGTCTGGAACTGCCGGGTCCAGTTCCTGTAAGCCTTTAAGGTTCTAGGGGAATAATGCCTCACCCTGACGGCCGTCTCCAGATTATCATAGATCTTGCGCCAATCCGCTCCGGCAGGTTTCGGCCCCTGTTCGACCCCTGTCCAGGGTCTGGTTTTCGCCGCCGGCAAAGGGTAATGCCCTGCGGGCGTCACTGTTGCTCTCAGCCTGGAATACCTTCGCCTGGAACTGGATTCAGAAGCGGATATTGTTGATCCATTCGCCTGCCCGGTCTTTGAAGAGTCGATGGATGAAGTGCCGATGTTCTTACCCCGGACCACGCCTTTTGCCTCTTTGGTAGTATTTGATTGTTTTGAG
>JAFDHO010000160.1 GCA_019308745.1 Deltaproteobacteria bacterium | reverse complement strand
GGGAGGGGGCAGAACTCCCCCGCAGATAAGTCGCAGAAAAGACCAGCCCGGGAGGCTCGGAACGCAAGAAAAGGCATCATCACCCCCGTTCGTCCATCACCGAGTTCTCTGAATTGCTTTTCAAACGGCTAAAATGTTACGAAAAATCTACAAAGTAGTTCCATTGGCTCTTTTCCAGTAGGGCCGCCTTGCTCAAAAGCACCTTTGGTCTTTCAACAAGCACGAATCCGGCGCCCTGAGCCTTTTGTATAGTTTCTTCGAAGTCCTCCTTTGATACATGGAATGGTGGTTCTACCACGAGCAGTCGCCCTTGAGGTCTGAGGGCTTCAGCTATCTCCTTGAAGAAACTTCTTTGATCAGGAAGTTCGTGTATCATGTAGAAGGCAAGGGCAAAGTCTATCTCCCGGGGGATGTTTACCATGAGTTCTTCGCACCTGTGCAATGTGATGCGCTCCTCAAGCTCAGTCCCCAGGATCTTGTCTCTCAGTATCTGAAGCATCCCTTCCTGCAGGTCAACAGCAATGACCCGGCCTGATGGGCCGACCATGTACGCCATATCGATCGAGAAAAAGCCCGGCCCGCAACCAAAATCCAGCACCGTCATCCCTTCTGTGACGTAAGGTTCCAGGATCTTGCGGGGATTCTGAAACCACCTCCTGATTCGACTATCCAGGCTCCCTGCCCTTTCCACGGGACAGACGCAATCTTTCTCTTTTCCCGTCACGCTCGTTCTTCCTTTGAATTGAGTGAAAGGGATGTCTTTGGGGTGCGATTCTTCTTTCCCCTTGGGGCTCGATGCTCATTCAGTTGTGTGGATGGAATGACCCCTTCTTTCCATCAAAGAACTAGTCCAGATCCAGTTCGGCTTTGCATTGATTACACCTTACAACACCCCTGAAGAGCCTGTTGCCGCATTCCGGACAGACATAGCGGGCCTCCTCATCCTCGATCCATTTCTCCGTACCAACCTCCCGCCAGTAGGGAATAGCCCGCAGGATCACCTTCTTGCCCACGGTCATGGGGAAATCTTCAATATACCGGCACGGGAACTCATCGCATTCATGACACCCAAGGTAGCCCTTTTCATGGGTGCACTGCCTGATCTCGCACTGTCGGCAATGCATGAATTGTTCATCGGATCTGCAGCCACTGCACTTGATATCTTCCACGGTTAGGCTTTCGCTGTTGGGGAGTGTCCCTTTGCCCGGGACTTCCCCCTTGTAAAGACTCAGCAGCCTCTCCTTGAACTTTACGTTGTTGTCCCTGTGTGCAATGTAGATGGCACATACCCCGCAATAGAGACCGCAAGGAGAAACCAGGGCTCGGTTAATGGGCATGGTTTTGTAACCTCCTTCAAGGCTTGTTAACCCAACTTTCTGGGCTTGTCAAGCAAACGGGACCAAACCACCCCTTGCCCAAGGCATTTCTTGCCTCAATCCCCTTGGCTAGCGCCCTTTCTAATAGCCGATTCTTTGGCCTATGCCCCATATTTCCCCAGGGGGCGGCTGTTTTGCCTTTGGTGGTGCCCGGGGAGAATACGCTGCCCGCTCTTTTTGGGGTATTGATCTTGAAAATTCGATATGATAACGTGGCGTATCCCCCAAAGGAGAAAGGCGCAAATGCCGCCGGCCGCTAAGCATGGTTCATGCTGCCGGGCTCAAGGCCTGTACAAGGAGGTCATTCAACCCTGGGTGCTGAAATCCCTGTCGAGCCGTCTGGGTGAGTCATGCAATTGTTTATTGAGCAACTGTTGAACGGTATCGCCATGGGCTCTATTTACGCCCTGATCACTCTGGGACTGGCCCTGGTCTACGGTATCCTTCGCATCCTGCACGTGGCCCATGCAGGTGTCTATACGGTCGGAGCCTACGCGGGGTTGTTTTGCTTCCAGCTGACCGGGAGCCTCATACTCGCGACCCTGATCAGCATGGCCTTTTGTGCCCTTCTCGGCGTCGCCATCGAACGCTTCGTCTATTACCCCCTGCTGAAATATCCCCCCTTTGTACCGCTGATCGGAAGCATTGCTATTATGCTGGCCATTGAAGAGTTGTGCCGCCTGATTGCGGGTCCCCATATCCTGACTTTTCCGGCCAAGCTCCCCTTCCCGGCCATTCACCTGTCAGGGATCACGGTCTCGCCCACCCTCATCGCGGTCTACTGTATTACTGGCGCTGTTTTGGGCTTTTTGTGGTATGTTACCAGCTTTACCGAACTAGGGCTTGCGATGCGGGCCACCTCCCAAGATATCTCCATAGCCGATGCCATGGGCATCAACAGCCACTTCGTCGTGAGTATCACCTTTGTGATCGGCTCGGCCGTGGCGGCAATCGCTGGAATCCTGGTAGGCATCTACTACAATCAGGTGTATCCGACCATGGGAGCGGTTCCGGCCTATAAGACCTTGGCCCTGATCGTGGTCGGCGGATTGGGATCGGTCCCTGGAGCTGTCATTGCCGCTATGCTGCTCGGAGTCGCTGAGACCCTTTTGATCGGCTATGCCAATATCCCTCTCCCAAGGGATGCCCTTGCATTTATCGCCATGATCGGTGTACTCATGTGGCGCTCCGAGGGTCTGCTCGGATCCCGATGAGGGCCCGGCATAGAAAAGGAAAGGACGAGTGATGTTTTCCCGGGAAGGTTACGCAAACATCGTCAAAGAGGCAAGAGGCGAACTTTGAGCGGCTACGTCATCACCATCGGAACCCTTATTGCGATCTATGCCATTGTGGTATGTGGCTTGAATGTCATCGTCGGTTTTGCCGGACAGATATCTTTGGGTCATGCGGCCTTTTTCGGCATTGGCGCATACGCGGCTGCCTTGCTGGCGACCAAAGGGGGATTTTCATTCTGGACAGCGCTGCCCTGCGTTATTGCCATTAGCGGCCTTATCGGCCTTCTGCTCGGTTTGCCCAGCCTGCGAGTAAGGGAGGACTTTCTGGCCATCACCACGATAGGCATAAACTTTATTGTGGAAGCCCTGTTTCTCTATGTGCCTTTTTTTGGGGGTGCCCTTGGAATAGGTGGTATCCCCAGGGTCCTGCTTTTTGGCGTAAAACTCAAGGGGCTTTCCTTCTTCTATTTGTGCCTTTTCTTTCTTGTGATTGTGATATTGATATGCTGGTGGTTCAGGCGCTGTTGGGCGGGACTGGCCTGCTTTGCCTTGAGAGAAGAAGAATCCGCAGCGGCAAGCATGGGTATTTCACCGGTGCGCTTCAAGCTGCTGGCATTCGTGATTGGAACTGCCATGGCAGGCCTGGGGGGAGCCCTCTACGCCCACTATATCCGATTCATCGCTGCCACTGATTTTTCGTTTCCGGTTTCGATCCTGTTCTTGAGCATGGTAGTCCTGGGAGGAACGGGAACCCTGTGGGGACCGGTGCTCGGTGCGCTGATACTGGGCGCTTTGCCCGAGATCTTCAGGCCGCTTGTGGACTACCGGTTTCTGTTCTATATGGTGTTGCTCCTCGTTATGATACGCTTTCAGCCGGCCGGGCTGTTGGGTGAAGGCAGCGCGGTGCGCCGAATGTTGTCATCGGCGATTGCAGGAGTTCGCCAATGAGCCGAGCGCTCCTCGAGGTCAAAGAAGTATCCAAATATTTCGGTGGCCTGAAAGCACTGGACCAGGTGGGGTTCGATGTCACGGCCGGGGAAATCCTCGGTTTGATAGGCCCCAACGGTGCTGGCAAAACAGTGTGCTTCAACTTGATCTGCGGGGTCTACAGGCCCACTTCCGGAAAGATCTTTTTTGACGGCCAGCGCCTGGATGGCACTTCACCCTACCAGATAGCCAGTAAAGGAGTCGGTCGGACTTTCCAGATCGTAAAGCCCTTTGGCGCACTCAGCGTCCTTGAAAACGTCCTGGTGGCCAAGGGCATAAAGAAATACGGCCGCTTCTCCACCATATGGTCGACCTGGAAGTCCAGGGCCGAGATCAACGGGGCACTTGAAATCCTTGAGCGCGTGGGCCTGAAAGACCTGGCCCAACGTCAAGCAGGGCTTCTGCCCCTGGGAAACCTCCGCCGCCTTGAAATAGCCCGGGCCCTGCTGGTCGGGCATAAGCTCTTGTTGCTGGACGAATCCTTCTCCGGTTTACGGCACGAGGAAATCATCCAGCTTGAAAAACTCATCCGCAACATTCGCAAGAGCGGGATAACGGTCTTGTTGATCGAGCACAATATGCGGGTAGCCATGGGCCTTTGCGACCGGCTGGTGGTGCTGGATCACGGCAGGAAGATTGCCGAAGGCCTGCCCCGGGAGATCCAACAAAACGAAGCCGTTATAGAGGCCTATTTGGGCCGGAGGGAGGCGCCTGATGCTGCTTGAAGCCCGAGACCTCCATATATCCTACGGGGATATCCGAGCGGTTGACGGCGTGAGCTTCATGCTTCGGCAGGGGGAGCTGGTTTCCATTATCGGGGCCAACGGCGCTGGAAAATCTTCGATCCTAAATGGAGTCATGGGAATCGTGCCCTTGAATAGGGGCACCATAAGTTTTGAAGGGACTGAAACTACGCCCTTGGCCGCTTATCAGCGTGCAAGGGCCGGAATCCGCATGGTGCCTGAAAGGGCCAGGGTCTTTCCTCGCCTTACGGTATACGAGAATCTGATGATCGGGGACTATGGCCTGCGCAAACGCCTCAATCTGGCCAAGCAGATTGCGTGGCTCCACGAGCTCTTCCCCATCCTGAGAGATAGAAACGACCAACCGGCAAACACCCTTTCCGGTGGTGAGCAGCAGCAATTGTCCATTGCCCGCGCCCTCATCTCGGATCCGAAACTGCTCCTGGTGGATGAAGTCTCAATGGGACTCATGCCCAAGCTGGTGGATCAGGTCTTCAATCTACTCAGACAGCTCAACCGAGATCATGGCCTCAGCATCCTGGTTGTGGAACAAAATGCCATGGCATCCCTGAAGATCTCGCACCGGGCCTATGTCCTGGAGACCGGGACCTGTGTTCACGAGGGAAAGGCAGACGAGTTGCTCGAGGACCCGAGGGTCAGGCAGGTGTATTTGGGCCAGTGACACCGGATTTGGCCCTGTGGGTTAAGCCCACAGGAGAACAAACAGAATGAAACCTTAACAACCAAACGACCGAAAGGAGGAAGAAGACATGAAAATTGCAAAGACACTCATTGCCGTGACTTTCGTTACCCTTCTTGCAGCTGGCGGGGTATTCGCAGCCGACACGATCAAGATCGGCCTTATGGCCCCCCTCACCGGTTTCGCTGCTGCCGATGGCGCCAGTGTGCACAATTCGGTGAAATTGGCCGTTGAGCGGGTCAACAACGAGGGCGGTGTGCTGGGCAAAAAAGTCGAACTCATTGTCTACGACGATCGCGCAGACGGCAAAGAGGCCGTGGCAGTAGCCCGGAAGCTCATTCAACAGGACCGGGTGATCGCCGTTGTGGCCGGCTCTTACAGCACCCCCAGCCGGGCGTCGGCCCCCATTTTCCAGGACGAAGAGATCCCCTTCGTGGCAGCCTATGCGGTCCATCCGGACATAACCAAGGCAGGCAATTATTGCTTCCGCAATGGATTTCTCGGGATGGTAGAGGGGAAGTCCGCCGGTTACGTCGCCGTTGAAATGTTGAAAGCAAAGCGGATCGCCCTGCTGACGACAGACAACGATTTTGGTCGCGAAATGGCGGCCGGCTTCAAGGATTACATCAAGAATCGGGGCAAAGGCGCAAGCATTGTCTACGAAAAGACCTACCCCTTCAAAGAAAAGGACTACAAGCCCTATCTTTCCAGGATCAAAGGCACAAACGCCGACCTGATTGTGGTGAGCGGCTATTACTTTCACACGGCGCCTATCCTCAAGCAAGCCAGAGAAATGGGAATCAACACCCAGGTCCTCGGCGAAGAAGGCGCTGATTCGCCCAAGACCATCGAGATCGCCGGCAAGGCCGCCGAAGGCTTCATTATGGTGACCAACCTCAACCGCGATGATCCCAGGCCGGAGGTTCAACACTTCCTGAAGGAATACGAAAGCCGCTACAAGATCCAGCCGGATATGGTGGGAGCATCAGCCTATGATGGCTTTATGATCATCTGCGAGGCCATCAAGAGGGCCGGCAGCACCGAGGGGAAGGCCATCCGTGCCGCGATCGCCGCCACCAAGGATTTCAATGCCTTGACAGGTGTTATCAAGGGATTTAACGACATCGGTGAGGTCGTCAAAGAAGTCCAGGTCCAGGTCGTAAGGGGCGGCCGCTTCCACTACTATGGGGTCGTGAAGGACATCAGTCTGATTACACCATAACTTCTTTCACATCCCCAAGGCCCCTTCCCTCTTCGAGGGAGGGGCTTTTCCTTCTCTCTCTAAGATTGATGGACTCGTAAAAAGTCTCAAAACCGTCATGCTGCCCTTGATCCAGCATCCAGAAGCCTTTGAAATTACTGGATTCCCGCTTTCGCGGGAATGACAAAATCACGTTATCTGACCACAGGAGCGTCACATGTCTTAACATCATTGACGTTTGAAACCGTGCCAGTTCTTTTTTGGACAAAAGTGACAATGAGGATATAATAGACGCTGGAAGGAGAAATTGAAAGTATCTCCACAATACTTAGAAAACTTACATTTCCTCGCAGGAAGCCCGGTCCTCAGGGCCCGTCGAAGATCTCGCTCCGCTGGAAAAAGAAATCTGGCTCTAACCTGGGGATCGAAAATGCACAAGCTTTCAAGGATCAGCAACCAGCAGTCGAGCTAGAAAAGAAAGAGGAAAGGGCCTTTGAAAAGGGAGTAGGCATGGTTCCAACACCGCAAGAGTGCATGAAATTGACGGATCGCTATGGGATGCCGGACAATATCAGGACCCATTCCCTGGTGGTGAACAAGTGTGCCTTGCTGATCGGCCATGGCCTGAAAGCCTCCGGCATAGAGGTGTCGGTGGAGAAAATCACCGCTGGCGCCCTGCTGCACGACATCGCCAAGAGGCTCTGTCTGAAGAACGGGGGCAACCACGCCGCCAGGGGGAGGGAGATCTGCATTGAGAACAACTTCCATGAGATTGCCGACATAGTGGGAGAACACGTGTGCCTGAGCCGTTACAGCTCTGGAGGCCCTATTCGTGAAAAGGAGATCGTCTATTATGCGGACAAGAGGGTAAACCATGATGAGGTGGTAGGCCTTGATGAGCGACTCGCCTATATCTTGCGCCGTTACGCCAAGGCAAAGGAAGACATCTCAAGGTCCATCCTGGAAAACTTCCGACTCTGCAAGGCGGTTGAGCAAAAGCTGTTTGCCAGACTCCCCTTCCGACCTCAAGACCTGGGGGACCTTGTAGGTGAGATAAAGGGGTGGAATTGCGCTTACGAATAAAAAAGTCAAAAATGGGTGACCCCATCCTTTGTCACAGCGAGAATGCCAAGCATTCGTTGAGGTCCGACGCAAACCAAAGTTCCTCAAATCACGGCATGCCATACCGCCCTCGCCCTTGGTCTTATCTATAGGCGGCGCGAACGACTCAAATCAACCGCTGCTTTTAGCTGTCGACTGCATTTGATTTGTTGGGAGGTTTAAATCCTTTTCAGCAGATATCGGAGGCTCAATTCCTCGGAATTTGATGGTCTGTGGGTTCTGCTCCCCTGAACCTCCTCTATCTCAACGTCAAGTCAGGTTTGAAAACAGCAGCACAATGGTGCCAATTAACGAGGCACAACTCAGCAGGAGAGCACCCCAAGCGATGCGCAAGGAGGGTAATACCATGGCATTCTCCTTCTGCTTGGTTCCGCCATCTGCTAGCGAATGGACCGGCAAACAGCCCAAACCATGTCGGGCCATCCAGGCGTTGAAGGGATACACAGTGATCGCTCCAGCAAATGCGCATAGTATGATAACACCCCAGAAAAGTGCGCTTCCGGGTCCACTCATTCCCAGGTGTGTTTCGCATAAACTCATTAAGATGCCCCCCACCGGTAACATGCCCACCAAAACGAAATTCAGAGAAATGATTTCCGTGATGAACCTGCGGGCAACCGCAGCCCAATATGGACTTCCCTCCAGAAATGCCACAAGCGGGGCCTGGAAAACAAGCAACCCAACGATCAGGGGCAGGCCATATAAACGTGCTGCTATTGTCAATAGGCTTGATTCGCTGAAGGATTGAATGAGATAAAAGGAAGAAAAAGCGAGGGCTATTCCTATTGCATATCCTACAACACCGAACATCGTCTCACCGAAAGCACACTTCCTGCTCGCCAATGCCGCTTGCAGATCTGATGAACGCAGGGGCTGCCGGTACGAATACGAGTAAGACATCAGCCCCAACGGGCCGAAGAGTGCTACAATCAGCACCCAAACCAGCCGTAACCCCCAGAGCATGCGCGTTCTGTATGTAAAGCTCCAGATCAAAATAACCACTGACCCTGCAGCCAGGATTAACCAGGCCCATAACAGATTTTCCCAAGCAGCTATTTTCTTCTTATATGCCAGGTACTCCTTTAATGCCTGATCAACTGTCCTTTGGGAGAAAAGATCTCTGATTCGAGTAGGCGAAGGTGCTTTGTTTATTTCCTCTGCGACATTAAGTTTGACGACCTCATCGAAGTGATGCCAATGATACAGGTAAATGATGCCCTGCTTTAGATCGAGGACATTGGAATAAACCGTATTTGTGGAAGGCCCTTCTTGGTGAACAGCGTCCAGGATGGATCGAAGAAAGTCTGCTGTGAGGTCATCTTCATCTTGGATTTTCTCCAACATAGTAACCGCGGTATCGTATCTCCAGCAAGGGTATCTGCCATTTTTTGGATTGGCTCGGTTGAAATTGGTTGAAACCAGGTATCCATTGCCTTTCTGTTTTCGGGTAAAGGCGATTTCGCCATCGGGTCCCGCACTGATGACAACCGCATCACCTGTCCCATCGGCAACATGCAACTGGGCCCTCCATGGACTTTCCCAGGAATGGCTTTTGATCCGATCAATGACTTCTTCCACGGTAGAACACTTTCTTAGAAACTCATAAAAGGGATTTTTCACTTTGGGCAGTTCAGGATGCGGGTTCAAAGCTGCTTTTGGCAAAGCGTTAACATCGTAGGCAAGACCTTTCTCATTGATGCCGCCCTGAGGCCAAAAGTTGTCAAACCCAAAATACACCACACCGTAGTCACCACCTTTTGGGGAAACCACCCAGTAATACGTATTCGGATTGATCCAATCTTCGTTATTTCCGAAAAGAACCGTGTCACCGTAAGAAGCAGTGAAGATCGTGCACGATTCAGGAGCAGGATCTGAAACGATTGCTTCACACGAATGGCCATAGCCACAAGCTTTTTGTGCGTATGTGGTTCGATCGGTTTTTGAAAGCAGTATCCCAATACCCGCAGCTACAATCACAACTGCAGCTATTGCATAGATTGTTTTGGTATCTATTTTTTCCATCAGTGTCCAAGATCTTTGTAAATGAGATTATTGTGGCGAACACAGGGCATTCACCACCACGTCATGCCCGCGAAGCTTGTCCCTGCGAAGGCAGGGAGCGGGCATCCAGAAGAT
>JAFDHO010000159.1 GCA_019308745.1 Deltaproteobacteria bacterium | reverse complement strand
ATTAGCCATAGGGCTCGGGGATACAGAAGCGAAACCACCTTCACTTTGGCTATGATCCATGGCCTTGGAAAGCTCCAGCTTCCACAATGTCAGCACAGATTCTTATGAGGAGCCTACAAAGATTTTCGATCATAATAACATAAATATATAACTTTTGATAGGGCAAGGGAGGGGTTAGGGCTTGTGATTGTGAAAATCAATCACTTGTCAAAAGAAGCTGCTTTCTACATCAAGATGCTAAATGCCTCATATCAAAGCCTGACCCGTCATCACATGTTATGGATTTCTTCAGGACAAATAGTCAAGCAGCATATAAAAGAAAGGAGGTGAAAACATGAAAGGCTATTGTGTAAAATGCCGAGAAAAAAAGGAAATGCAGGACACCAAGAGCATAACCATGAAGAATGGCAAACCAGCGACTCAAGGCACATGCCCAACTTGTGGTACCAAGATGTTCAGAATAGGAAAGAGTTAGTCTTGGAGAAGGGATAGAACGTGGAGGGTGCCAAACGGGAGACCGATAAGATAAAGGGCCACCGTGACAGAACAGATACTTCCATACACTGGTTCTGTATTGGCTGTCCTTTGGGGGATTGCACGCCTCTTTCCAACCAAACCAGTTGTTAGGGGCTTTGGTGACGTCAGCCTCGATAACAGACGCATTATTACAATGGAATGGGTGATTGAAGGCATTGCATTATTATTTGTTGGTGTATTGGTATCAGCCTTAACCACCATCGATCCCACGAGTGTAGTTTAAAAAATAGTGTGTATCACTTCGGTCTGTGTACTTCTTGTTTTGGCAGTAATGTCTTTGCTTGCAGGTTTTATTGTAAGCTTCCCACCATTCAAACTGTGTCCATTCATATTTACGGTATCCTCGGTCTTTTTTCTGTGGGACGTGGGTCAGATCTTTCAAACTGACAAAGTAAGAGACCTTTATTTCAGTATCCAATGGCCAGACCACTTCCACCGGTAAGGCTGGCACCTTACTGCCCCCTCATGCGCGCCGTTATCTGGTCTTTTCCAATCAACTTTTTCAGTAAAGGGGTCTAAAGGGGTCTCCGATTGACTTTTGTGACAGGTATCAAATTTGCTATTGACTGTTATTCCGTGATAAGACAATCGGATCTTGTCAACCCATTAGCCATCAAGGAAAGGGAACAAGAAACGCATGAATCCGAAGATCGTTATCAGGAAAGAAACCGATTCCGATGTGAGCGCAATAACCGAGGTGACTGCGGCTGCGTTCGAGACCCTCGAGATCAGTAATCGCACGGAGCAATTCATCATCGCGGCGCTACGCGCTGCCAAGGCCCTCACGTTATCGCTCGTCGCAGAAGTGGATGGCCGGGTGATAGGGCATATTGCTTTCTCTCCAGTGACCATTTCGGACAGCACTCGGAACTGGTATGGCCTTGGACCTGTTTCGGTGCTGCCGGAGTACCAGCGACAGGGCATTGGCAAAGCCCTGATACGGGAAGGGCTGTCACGGCTGAAAGATATGAATGCTCAGGGATGTTGTCTCGTGGGACATCCGGATTACTACAGGAAATTCGGGTTCAGAAACATGCCGGGACTTGTGCATGAGGGAGTCCCACAGGAGGCCTTCTTCGCTCTGTCTTTCGACGGGCATACTCCCCGGGGCACTGTCTCTTTCCACGAAGGATTCAAAGCGGATGGCCAACAATAGGGTGCAGGCGACGCTTTGCAACGCACCTGACCCTCGGCTATTATGGCACCCGGCTATGGCCATCAAATACATGAAGCCAAAAAGGTAGAGAGGAGGTTCTCATGCGAATTGCGATCTTTGGCACAGGGGGTGTCGGCGGTTACTTTGGTGCGCAGCTGGCCAGAGCTGGTGAGGACGTTGTCTTCATAGCCCGTGGCAAGCATTTGCAGGCGATCCAAACCCAGGGTCTTCGAGTGGAAACCTCCAAGGGCGAGATTGTCATTCAGCCAGCGCAAGCAACCGAGGATCCCGCACGAGTGGGGGTGGTTGATTCAGTGATCGTCGGTGTGAAGACGTGGCAAGTAAAAGAAGCGGCCCTGGCCATGCAGCCGATGATTGGCCCAAAGACCTTTGTGGTACCATTACAAAACGGCCTGGAGGCAGCTTCGCAACTGGCGGAAGCGTTGGGCATAGACCACGTTTTGGGCGGCTTGTGCGGGACAATAAGCTGGGTTGTCGGCCCGGGCCATATTCGCAGTATCGGCGAAGCGAATTTCATCAAATTCGGGGAATTGGACAAGCGACCAAGCGAACGAGCTGAACAACTGCGGCAGGCCTTTGATCGATCTGGTGTAAAGGTCCAAGTCCCTTCAGACATCTACGTGTCGTTATGGGAAAAGTTCCTGTTCGTAGTCTCATTCGGGGGAGTGGGCGCTGTAACACGGGCACCTATCGAGGTGATCCGCACCCTTCCTGAGACGCGAAGGCTCCTGGAGCAGTCCCTGCACGAAACTCTCGCAGTGGCGCACGCCCGTCAAGTTGCGCTGTCAGATGGAAGCGTTGAAAAGGCAATGGCATTTCTGGATTCTCTAGCCCCCAGTGCGACGACGTCGCTGCAAAGGGATATCGCCGAGGGCAAGCCATCCGAACTCGAAGCCTGGAGTGGGGCAGTGGTGCGTCTGGGCCGGGAAGCCGGCGCAGCTACACCGCTTCACGAGTTTATCTATCACAGTCTATTGCCGCTGGAGTTGCGGGCGCGTGGCAAAGTCCAGTTTCCTGCCTGATGGAGTGTAATGATGAGTGAAGATCCCCGCGCTTTCGCTGATGGATTGTGGAAGGCGTAAGGAAGAGATTCATATTGAACGAAATGATTACATACTATTCATTGGAACACTGACCGCCCCGGCCTCAGACATGACAGACATCTTCACGCCCCCACGCATTGCCAACATACCCGCACTTGACATCACCTCCGGAATATTGTTGTCTGTGATTTTTTGAGCGAAAACACGGAGGCCAAATGCTCAATCTCGTCCTATACTCCACAGCCAGCCTTATATGGGGTTCGACATGGCTCGCTATCAAGCTCCAGTTGACTCAGGTGCCACCGATCCTCTCAGTTGGCTACCGATTCTGCCTGGCTTCAGCCATATTGCTCACTTACTGTCTTTTGACCAAAAAGAAGCTCGCTTACCCCTCGAGAGACCATCTCTTTATGGCTTTACAGGGATTCACCCTTTACGGTTTGAGCTATTGCTTGAGCTATCTTGCCACCTCTTACCTCACCAGCGGGCTTGTAGCCGTTGTCTTTTCCACGATCCTGATGTGGAACATCCTGAACCTGAGATTATTTATGGACCAGCCCGTTGCCTGGCGGGCGTTTTGGGGAGGGGCCCTGGGCCTGTCCGGCATATGCATTGTGTTTTGGCATGAACTCTATGCCTTTACGGCCACCCAAGGCTTAATAGGCTTGGTCATGGCACTTGTCGGCGCCTACCTGGCGTCCGTGGGAAACATTGTGGGAGCGCGTAATGCCAGGACCGGTCTTGCTGTCACCCAGGCAAATGCCTATGGTATGGCTTACGGGGGTGTCCTGAGCCTGCTCATTCATTTTGGAGGGGGCGGAAGACTCGCATTTGACTGGTCTCTGGGGTATCTGGGGCCGATGCTCTACTTGACGGTGTTTGGTTCCGTGGTGGCTTTTGGCTGCTACATGCTCTTGATAGGCCGGATCGGTGCTGAGTACGCCGCCTATGTCACCCTTTTGATGCCTGTCATTGCCTTGATTTTTTCAACCTTATTTGAGGACTACCGGTGGACCCTGAACGCCGGTCTGGGGGTGTCTATAGTCCTGGTCGGCAATCTGATTATCTTGACCCCGAGAGAAACTCTCCTGGGGGCATACTACCGAATCAAAGGAATAGGGGCGCAGGCATGAGGCCTGATAGCACCATTGGAGGTGAGATAGTGTGACGGAGAGGTCTAGCCATGGTAAGATCCGCAGGACAGTCCTTCATCACTGCCACGGTGTGCCGGCAGTTATCCCGGACAGAAGGCACCTTTTGTGCACTGTCTCTCTCAGACAGCCCCATGGCACCCAGATTTCAATTCCAAGCGGAGTGGTAGAATGAAAACACGAAAGAAATTGTCCCATATCATCCTGCTCATTGCAATGCTCGCCCTGCTCTTCTTATCCCTTAAGAGATTTCAGGTGGTGATTACGAGTCACCTCCGCTCGAGTGGCGACCTGAAAATCGAGTCCATCAATCTCGCCACTGTCAGGTCACTGCAACAGGGCAAAGCCATCTATGATGCCGGTTTCTTTGGGGACCTTCCCTTTATTATCACAATCTACAATCCCCTCTATCATTTCCTTACGGCGATCCTGCCTCAGTCGCAACAGAACCCGGTCCTTACAGGCCGAATCGTCTCATTGGCTGCAAGCATTCTCATCCTCCTGTTGCTCCTGTATCCCGGGTGGTCCCTGAGGGCTCCAAAGATCTGGGCCCTCCCCATAATAACCATCGCCTGGGTTCTCTTACACCCCATCTTTTTGGAAAACGCCGTATACATGCATCCCGACATGTTGGCCATTTTTTTCTCGGCCCTGGCCGTCGTTTCCCTTGAAACACCGCGTAGTAATAAACGGATTGCGGCTGCCGCACTATTTGCTTTCCTTGGTTTCGCCACCAAACAAAGCCAACTGCCGGCAACCGCGTCCTGCCTCCTCTACCTGTTCTTTTCGGATCGGAGAAAAGCGGTCTTGTTTGCCTCTTCGTGGCTCCTGTTTTTTGGGGGATTCCTTGTCTTTGTCCTTGGTTTCTTGGGCGAAGGATACTGGTTCAGCGTGTTTCTTTCCATCTTAGACCACCCCTCGTTTCTTTCCCTCACTTTGGGAAGATTGGTGGAGCTCCTGCGACAACCTATGTTTGATATGCTGCTCTTAGCCATATGCGTCACCGTTGCCTATGCTTTTGTCAGAAAAAAGTCCATTGCGATCCAGTCTCCTTACCTGCTCTACGTGGAGTTTGCCGCTATCATACCGCTTATTGCCCTGGGAAAGATAGGGGGAGAGGCGAGCTACTACCTTGAGTTCATCATTGCCTCGATGCTCTGGATTGTGTTTATCGTAAGGCGCTTCCGAAACGATCTCATGCCCAGGTATGTGATCCCTTTTCTGATCATCTTCTTCTCGGTAGCAGCTCTCGAAGTCATCTCAGGCAAATCATCTTCATATCTCCTGACAGAACAACCCAATGCCCGGTATCTCAGGTACAAAGGTCCGGGAGTCGTGTTGGCCGAGATTGAGGGCCTTGCACCCCGGGACAACCATTTTCTTTTCATCAATACCCATGTCATGCTCCCTTTCGTCAGGGAACCCTATTTTAGCGATCCCTATAACTACTTCCTCATGTGGAACTTCGGGATCCTTGACCCTAAACCCATGATTCGAGCTATTGAAAGGAAATTCTTTTCCGTGATCGTCTATACAACTGCAGAGAATCCATACGCCATCCCTGCCATGGATCCTATCCCCGGCGGGCCGGGCACCAATTCCGTTATCAAGGCCATCCGGGAAAACTACCGATTGAGCAAGGACGGGGATTTTCGCTATCTCATCCCCATCGAACCCCTAGGCTGAGGAAGAACATACTCCCAGGTCAAAGCGACACCCTTCTTCGTGCGCCAACGAAAAGGAGGCTCTGAGCCCCTGCCGCCTCTAAGAGGTTTGGCACGGACGGGCCTAGAGGGTTTCATGTGGGGAAAGAAGACCTGAAGGGTTTAAAGCCTCTCAGATACCGAGGTAGGATTCCTTGACGTAGTCAGTCTCCAGGGGTCGGGAGGCTTCTCCTTCCATGGCAATGGAGCCGTTCTCAAGCAAGTAGGCCCTCCGGGAAATCTTCAGGCTTTGGTGAGCATTTTGTTCCACCAGCAGGATATCCACTCCTTGCTCGTTGATCTCTCGGATGACCTTGAAGACTTCAAGAACCAGCATGGGCGCAAGACCGAGGGAGGGTTCGTCCAACATCAAGAGCCTGGGCCTGGCCATCAGACCCCTTCCAATGGCCAGCATCTGCTGCTCTCCCCCGCTGAGGGTGCCGGCCATTTGGGACTTTCTCGTCCTCAAGACGGGAAAAAGGCCGTAGACCCATTCCAGGGAATCCTTCTGATGCCCTCTGGCCCCGCGGGGGTAGGCCCCCCATCTGGAGGTTTTCCAAGACGCTCATTTCCGGGAAGAGCATCCTCTCCTCGGGGATCTGTATCAACCCTTTTCCCACGATCCTGTTCGGGGGCCATTCATGGATCTCAACCCCGTCAAAACGAATGGTCCCCCTTTTGGGACGAATCACCCCGGAAATGGCATTGATGGTCGTCGTCTTGCCCGCACCGTTTGCACCTAGAAGGGAGATCATCTCGCCGCTCTTTACCGCCAGGCGCACCTCAAAGAGTGCTTGATGATCTCCCCTTCCGAAGGCCTCGGCTTCTCAGCCAACAGGGCCTTGGTCGACAGGACCATCCCCGGCGTGCAAAAGCCGCACTGAACAGCGCCGCACTCCAGAAAGGACCGCTGCACCGGATCGAGTTCACCCCCTCTGCCCAATCCCTCTATGGTCACTCTTTGGTCCCGGTCAGGTCCAACTGATCCCGGAGCACCTGGAGCAACGTGGTCTGGGGCTCTACAGGCACCTCGCAGGTTTCATCGTTCACTTGTAGCACGATCATCCGTTTCAATGGTTTTCTCCCATCGCCCTCTGAAAGAGTCAGGGGAGATAGGGGGTCCCCCGTATACAGGTCGGGATACCGGCACCTGTCGTGAGCCTCTACCGGACCGTACTCTACCTTTCCGTCCAGACACATCAGCGCAGGGACCGTATCTGCCATGAAGACAGCCTGGCACTTCTTGCCCTTGGGAAGGAGATAGCAACGGTTGCCACCGCGTTTGAAGCAGGAAGCCACGAATTGGAAGGTATGGCTTTGGTTATAGTAAAGGCATCGGGTCTCAAGACAAAGGTTGCCCCCTAAGGTAGCCATGTGGCGGACCTGGTTGGAGGCCACGTTGAGGGCAGACTCCGCAAGTAGAGATGCCCTTTCGGAGATCAGGGGCGAACGCACCACATCGGCCAGGGTCATCACGGCATCGAGGTAGAGGGTCCCGTCCTCCTCCAACGCGGGAGGGGCGACGGTCACACCCTTTAGGCTGATGAGGAATTCCGGTCGTAAGAGGCCGTATTTCATGCGAGGGAAAAGGTCCGTTCCTCCTGCCGCCACTTTCGATCGAGGCCCGTATTCGTCAAGCAGTTCCGCGGCTTCTTTGATGGATGTGGGACGCAGGTGCTCGAACTTCGGAAGGGGCGTGTATTTTTCTCCGCCGGGTGCAAGAAGGAAACATGAGCCAAAGATGAGTCGGACGAGGGACTTTCAAGAAGTGCCTTCCCAGCAGGTTCTCACCAGGCAGGCACACATATTTAAGTGAGTAAAAAGGAACATTGCGCTGTAATTCATCAACTACATTAAATGCAGGAAAGCCTACCAATTCTTGCACTTCTCTTCTCGCTTGATTCCAAAAGACAAAACGGCAATCAAATGCCGTTTCTTGTCCTGACTCACCCGATTACAAATCAATATCTCCCCAACATGTTTGATGTTGACAAGAGCAAGTACGACAGATAACAGTACAGATACCAAATTCCGGCAGGGATGTGATCACCATGCCGCAAAAATTCATAGGAAGTGTAAGGGATCTCTTTCCGGAGGTGGAAGAATGAAAAGAGAGGAGAGCAAGGCATTGAGAAGGTTGAAACCCGTTGTCAAAGAAGAGCACAGCTCGCCCATGCGCGAAATGATGAAGATGATGGAAGAAAAGCAAGACCTCATTGGCCTTTCGGCCGGAGAGGCCAATTTCGATCCTCCTGATGCGCTCATAGCGCTGGCAACTGAGGTCATGAAAAAAGGGAAAAACCAGTATACGTCAACCAACGGCATTCCTCAGATTCGTGAAGCTGTGGCCGCGTTTGTCAAAGATCAGTGGGGAGTGGAGGTGGATCCGGATGAGAATATTCTCATGACCGTAGGTGGCATGGAGGCCATCTACCTGGCCGCCAGAATAGTCCTGGAGCAGGGAGACAGGGTGCTCCTCCCTGATCCGGGATGGGGGGTCATGAGAACTTTAGTGGAAAGACTCGGTGCAGTTGCAGGCTACTACCCGCTCCTGGAAGAAAAGCGCTGGTCGATAGACCACGAGGCCATTCTGGCCCGAATGGATGAAAATACCAAGCTCGTAGTAGTCAATACGCCATCAAATCCCACTGGCGCGATGCTCTCGAAGGAAGGATTTGAAGCGCTCATTGAAAAGGCAGAGGCGGTGGGGACATTCATCCTCTCGGACGAGGTCTACCACAGCTATGTGTATCATGGCGAGCATGCGAGTGGGCTCAGCTTTGGCCGCCTGGATAACCTCATCTTTGTGAACAGTTTCTCCAAGGCATTCGCGGTTACCGGCTGGCGCCTGGGTTACGCAGTCGCGCACCCCTGGATCATCCGGCAGATGGGGATATTCAAGGAAAGCATCTCCCTTTGCTCCTTTTCAATAGGACAATGGGCCATGGCCGAATTCCTGCCTCACGGCAAAGAATACCTTGGAAAGGCCAGGGACTTTTGCCGGAAGAATATGGAAAGGCTTCTGGATGGCCTCAATGCTATTCCCGGCGTCAGGTGCACTCCGCCCATGGGAGGCATCTACGTCTTTCCTGACTTCTCGGAGATCGAGCCTTCGTCCCAGACCCTGTTCAAGCGCCTGCTTGATGCCGGGGTCGCGGTGGCGCCGGGGGCCTTTTTCGGCACCCGAGGAGAGGGGCATTCGCGGCTCATGTTCGCCTGCCCCACCGAGAGGATAGAAAAGGGGCTTGAAAGAATCAGGGCGGCCGTAGTCGGTTAGGGAAGAATCGCTCTTTCCTGAGTCTTCCTTTTCAATTGAGGCGCGCACTCAAGCAGGTCTTTGAAGAAGCGGGAGACAGGGGAATGCGCCGCACTTGCATCAAGTAAGTTTACCCGGAAAGGAGGTCCCGAACTCTTCCTGGAGCAACAGCTTGGCCATTTTCGCCGCCTCATCATATCTTCTGAGCCCCTGGTCGAGGAAATCATCCGGTTGGGTGCTGTTGGATTCCACAAACAAGGCCTTTAGAATGGCAATTCTTTGATCAATCGCCACGAATTCCGCCTCTTCTGAAGGATCCTGATCGGCCGGGACAGGTGGTATTCCCATGAGCATGTACCATACCACCTTGTCAAGATCGGGCAAGACCCCTCCCCTGTTCAAGTCAAGGGTCTCTCTAAACTCATAATAGGCCCGGATAAAGGCATCTTTTCCCTGCATAATTTAGCCTCTTTATGAGGAACCAAGCCCCAATCAGGAGTCGATTGATTCCGGCTTTAATTTATAGGTCGTAGTTGAGATTAACTGTTTACTTTTTTTAAGGACGTTTTTTCCGTTAATAATGGTAAATCTTCGTAATAACAGCATGTTATATCATAAAGAAACGATGACCCGCGTTAT
>JAFDHO010000158.1 GCA_019308745.1 Deltaproteobacteria bacterium | reverse complement strand
GACTTATCTGCGGGGGAGTTCTGCCCCCTCCCGCTGTTCCCCTCGCTATCGCTCGGGGCCAGGGGTTTCCCCCACTGACAAGTCGCGAAAAGACGGCGCCCTCCCGCCAGTCACCCCAGAAAAGGCATCATCACCCGTTCTCCCTATCTGAGGAGGCATTTCAAAAGGCTAAAGTGTTACCGCAAAACAAGATTCGCACCCAGGAAGTTGTACTATCTAGCGAACTCCAATTTGTTTGGGGGTGGTCTTGGTACGGGCGCTGAATTTTGACTGTATATTATAATTGTTTCCAGCATTTAGTTTCAAGGATATTTGATACCCTCTTCAAAATCATTGACCGGACCCCTTTGGTTCACTCCTGCTTGCCGCCTAGATCACTCACAGGGTCTCTCCCCAGTTGGAATCTCTCGATCAGGAAATCCGCTAAGGCCCTGGTCTCAGAAAAAGTGAAGCGGGGGACTTCGGTGTCCACTTCTTCTTTGTCCGTGACCAGGGCAATGAGGTTCTTGTCCCCGGTGCAGAAGGGTCGGGAATGCACATCAGGCCTGAATATCTCCACCTTGGGCTTGTCCTCCCTTTTGTATCCTTCGCACAGGATAATATCCATACCCTTGAAGAATCCTGCGAGTTGATCCGGTCGGTGGTCATGGTCCACGTCCATAACCAACCCCAGGCGAGAGGGGGATGATATCATCGCAATGGAGGAGCCTGCCTGCTTGTGTCTCCAGCTGTCCTTTCCGGGATAATCCATCTCAAAGTCGTGCCCGTGGTGCTTTATGGTTCCTACTTTCAATCCCCTTGATGTCAATTCCGGAATGAGACCCTCCAAGTAAGTTGTCTTACCCGATCCCGACCCTCCGACAATACAGACAATAGGTGCCATGTCCCCTGTCCCTCACAATAGTCATTTCCCCTGATACCGGCTGATACCGGGTCTGAATGTGCCCCACACTTTCCCCTTGCTGCCCGGTTTGGCCGTTGTCGGAAGAAGCTTTTGCATCACCCCTAGGCTACCCACCAAAGGATCGAACAACAAGGGGGGAAATGGTCCCTGGGAGGTCTTTTCCAAGGCATATTTACAGAATCCTAGACCGAAGCTGTTGACCCCCTAATCAAAAATCGATCGAAAAATCCTGTCTTCCTCCATTAGGCATCTCTCCTTGAGATCATTGTATTTCTCGAGAAGCTCCTTGCCTTCTCGGGTCAAGCAGGATCCCCTTTTCTTGTCCGTCTCCACGAGCTTCAATTTCATGTATTTCTCAGTGGCCTTTATCTTGCTCCACACTCCCTTATAGGACATTCTCATCATCTTTGCGGTCTTGTTTATGGAACCTGTCTTCTCAATGTTCTCCAGTATCTTACTCCTTCCCTCTCCAATGATGATCCTGTCCTTATCGTCCACGATCCACTGCCTTGATTTGAGCCTAAGGGATCCCATGGTTCTGTTAACCCCCTTTCTCTTACCCTATCTCAGTCCAGAATTGCCCGCTCTTGGATGGGTCATACCCGCCCAGGGCAAAGACCCTCTCCCTGAAATCATCGGACTTTATGGTCTCAAGGATGATTCGAATATTTGGGCTATCCAGTATCTCTGACGGGATGATGATGTCATACTGTTCCTGGGTCATGGGGATGAACTCCAAATCCAGGGCCCTTGCCGCCGCAAAAATCCCCATCCCGCAGTCTGCGGCCCCGCTGAGGACGTCGACTGCCACGGCCATATGCGTAGACTCCTCTCTGTCATAACCCTTTATGGATTCAGGTTTCAGGCCCACTTTTTTGAGTTCATAATCGAAGAGGATCCGTGTCCCTGACCCGGCTTGACGGTTGACTATGATCACGTCATCTCTGCAGAGGTCTTCAATCCCTTTGATGCCCTTGGGGTTCCCCTTGGGGATGATAAGACCCTGGTCCCTGAGTACGAGGTGAAAGACGCTCACCTTGACCCCCTTGAGGTACCTTTTTATATAGGAAAGATTGTATTCCCCTGTCTCGGTATCCAGGAGGTGTGATCCGGCAATGTGGCTGGTGCCCTTTCTGAGGGCTATGAGACCGCCCAGGCTGCCCACGTTCCCCGAAGACAGGCGCAGGTCGAAACCCTTCCGCCTCACCTCATCTGCCAGGATATCGATCGTAATGTCATGGCTTCCGATAATGACGACCGTGTTGAGGAGCTCGTCCTCGTCCACCAGGAGTTCTGCCTCTACCTCTTCTTCCTGGGATATCCCCTCCGCATTGGCAGGGATGCGTATGATTCCCTCCGCCCTCGTAAGGGTGGTAATGGAGCCGGCTGCCCTTGGCAAGGGTGTGGCCACGATTCCTTCCTTTACCTTCCCGAGGTTGACCCTTATGAACTCCTCGATCCCGAGCTTCGAAGGGATGTCCCTGGAAGGGCGAACCCCTAGCCTCTTCTCTCGGGGCATTCTCAATCCCTGCAAACGATAGAGCAGCGGTCTCACAAACTGCTGAAAGGACAGGGTTGCGGACACCGTGTACCCGGGATTACCGATCACGGGCTTCCCGGCAATGTCGCCCAGGATTGTGGGTTTCCCCGGCATCATGGCGACACCGTGGACCAGGACCTCACCCATCTCGGCTACGACAGAGGCCGTAAAGTCCTTGCTCCCTGCCGAGGAACCGGCGTTGATGATGATGACGTCCGCGTCGGACCCGACCGCCCTCTTCAGCGTATCCCTTATGTCCCCCTCCAGGTCTGAAACGATATCGGTGGTGATCGGAATCCCGTAACACTCCCGTGTGAGGGCCTCGATGATCAGGGAATTGAACTCTATGATCCTCCCCTTGTCCGGCTCGGCATGGGGCCTTAGATCCCCATGCCTGACCAGCTCGGACCCCGTAGGTATGATCACGACCTTTGGTCTTCTCCAGACCTTCAAACTGAAGACCCCCCCAGAAATCAGGGCGCCTATGTCATAGGGGCGGACCTGATGGTTCTGGGGCAGCAGCAGTTGGGTTGCCACGATATCTTCACCCACTTTCCTTATGTGCTGCCAGGGATAGGCCGGCGAACGGATCTCCACGTGCCCTTCATCCACCTGGTGGAGTTTTTCTACCATAATGACCGAATTGAAGCCATCCGGGAGGGCCTGCCCTGTGTTCACCCATTGGGCATCACGTCCGATCTCCAGGACCCTGGGGTTTCTTTCAGTAGTGCCGTAGGTATCTTCAGCCCTCACTGCAATACCATCCATGGCTGCCGAGTGATAGGTGGGAGCGGATATCTTGGCAAAGACAGGCTCCGCGGTGACACGCCAGAGGGAGTCTTCAGCTGAAATCTCCTCCCCCTCCGTTCTCAACTGGGGCGGAAATCTGGAAAAGAATATCTCCTTGGCCTCCTCAAGGCCTTTCATCTCCAGATAGATGTGTCTCTTCAAAGGGTCCCTCCCCTTTTCTGCTGAAAAAACATCACGTTAACCGTCTCTCCCTGATAAAGGCCCTCCCGGTTCTTTTCAACGCGCAGCAGGCCATCTGCCTCTACGAGGGTCGATATGAGGCCTGATTTTCCGAACAGGGGCTCGGCAATCAATCCACCCTCACCCTTTCCTATGAGCTTTACCCTTACATATTCCTCCCTGCCGCTGGCAGACTCGATATTCCTGCTCAGTTCTGCTTCAATCTCGTGGTACGGAGTGCCCTCTTGGGGCCTTTCTCCCGAAAGCCGTGCCAAGAAAGGTGCCAGAAAGACCTCTGCAACCACCATGGCAGAGGCCGTGTGTCCCGGAAGACCGAACAGGGCCTTGTCACCAATCCTGGCAATGATTGTCGGCTTACCCGGGCTGATAGATATGCCATGCACCAACAACTCCATGCCCGGGAATGATTCAAAGACCTTTAGGGTCAGATCCCTGGTTCCAACGGAACTGCCCCCGGAAAGCCAGAGGGTGTCCGTGCTCTCAAGGCCCCTTTCCACCCTTTCCCTTAGGGACTCAAATCTGTCTTTGCATAACCCCATCATGATGGGAACCGCCCCCATTTGTTCGCAGAAGCCACTCAGGGTATAGCTGTTGATATCTCTGACCTGTCCCGGCAAGGGCTTGCTGTCAACGGGGAGGACCTCATCGCCGGTCGAAATGATGCCCACCTTGGGTCTCCTGTACACGTCAACCCTGGAAAAGCCAAGACCCGCCAACACCCCCAGATCCTGGGGCCTTAAGGGGTGCCCCTTGGGCAGGACCCGAGACCCTTTTCTGAAATCGTCATCAGGTTGGATGACATTTTCCTCCGGCGAGATGGCCTTGCTCACTTCGATTGTCCTTTCATCCAGATGGTGGCAGTACTCCACCATGACCACGCCATCGGCCCCTTCGGGCAGCATACCGCCGGTGGATATTTTCACGGCCTGCCCTTCTCCTGCGCGAACTCCCGGCACTTCTCCCATCCCTATTTCGCCTGCGATCTCGAGAAACACGGGCAGGCTTTCCGATGACCCGAAGGTGTCCTTTGCCCGGACCGCATAGCCGTCCACAGAGGACCGTCGAAAACCGGGAAGGTCCTCAGGGGAGAGCACATCTTTGCTCAATACCCTTCCAAAGGCCTTCTCCAGGCTTATGCTCTCTTCCCCGAGGGGCTGGAATCCCCCCAGGATCTCAAGCACTTCCTCCCTATCCTTTACTTTGAAGAACACGGCAATCAGCCCCTCCCCCTCCGGCCATGGAATGGGATCTCTGGTCAACAGGTTGTTGCCCAAATCCCTTTGTCTGCTTTACTCCCGAATAGGGACTATCAAGGAACTATTGTGCCCCTTGGGAGGTCTTTTCAAAAGGCTCAATATTCGCCCTGATCCTTCTATGCGCCCCCATAATCCTCATAGTCGCCTCCTAACAGGCACAAAAGACGGAGACTCCGGTGGAGATGATCTTTTGGGGCTATTGAGGCCTCCTGTTAAATGTTCGGTGCCGTTGCCAATGTCTGGGAGGAATTTGATTGAGCCTTTTGAAAAGACCTCCCAAGGGGCTAACCAGCATCATTGTTGTGCTTTGGGCAACAGCCTGTCAAAAAGCGATCCCACAGGGTGATTTTGAGGGATTATGTCATACTTGATATAACTCGGCAACAAAAAAGAATTGCATCGGAAATATCCGGCTGTCCCCGAACCTTCGACACGCCTTGTGGTCCAAAAGGTGCACCACATTTCCCGTTGCTTTTGACGGGCAGTTATTCCATAATCTGCGAGTCAAAAGGAGAACTGACCCTTGAAAGACCAAGGCGGACGAGACAAGTATATCAAGCACATCTACTGGGTCACCAGAGAGGAAGCCGCCCGGATCCGGGGTGAACTGGAATCTGAGGGAACGAGGGTTAAAACAACCAAGGGTGTGGTATGCACCCCCCTCGATGCAATCAACAAGGTCTCCATCGTAGAACCCGAGGTCTGGAACCAGACCTGTGCCAGGCAGGGGAGCTGGTACAGGAGCTCTGACAAGTCCGGCCTTTACCTGATAGTGAGCAGCTTTGAGTTGGGAGGGTACGGGGTTCGGAGATCGGCACGCATAACGAGAACAGGTTTTCGACCGCCGAGGTACGCGGCGGAAGAAGAAAAACGTGCCCTCATAAGCAACGGTCGCTTCAAAGACCTGGTCCCCCCGGAGTGGGGCCACATAAGGGACATTGAGAGGAAGATATACCTGAGATGGGCCGGGAGGCTGGGTTCTGACGTAAAGGACTTTGATTTCCTGTACCTTACCCACACGGCAAACCACGCCAATTTCGTAAACCCCTCGTTTTTTGTGGAGGAAGGGCACGAGAGGGTTCCCTTCTCCATTGATAGGAGCGCCCATCTCTGCTCTTCCTGCCTGGAAATCTTCCAGATAGTGGGGGAAGAGTATTCCATGAAGCTGGTGGCTCCTTGTCCCGGTGCGACGATATTTGCCCGCCTCACTTCGGACCAGTATCTGCTTGTGGAGAAGGTTGAATAGCATGGGTAACTTCATCGGCCAGGGCAAGATATTCCTGAGCGCGTTTATCCTGTTTGTCTCTGTCTCCATTTCGGCCGGAGATTTTGGACATGCCTCTGGGCATGGAGATTCCATGCCGTTCCCTCCCGGTGAGAAGATCAACTTCATCGTAAAATGGGCCTTTATCCCGGCCGCCGAAGCGACCTTAGAAATCCTCCCTTTGACCCGATTGGATGGAATTCCCTCCTACCACTTTGTCATGACAGCAAAGACCTATCCCTATGTGGATCTCTTCTACATGGTTCGAAAACGAGTCGATGCCTTTGTCGACGCGGGAATTACCCGCTCCCTCCTTTACAAGATCAAGGAGGACGGGAAATCGAAAAGGGATATCACCGTCCACTTCGACTGGAGCAGAAATGTGGCCCAATACTCCAACTTCGGGGAATCGCTGGAACCTATCCCTATTCTCCCAGGATCCTTTGATCCCTTGTCAGTCTTTTACGCCTTCCGCCGCTTCGATCTCAGCGAGAGTCTGGGAATCACCGCTCCCGTTACTGACGGAAAAAAATGCGTCACAGGCACGGCAAAGGTGAAAAAGAGAGAAACGGTCAAGGTAGGGGGCACATACTTCGACACCTACCTCGTCGAACCTGACCTCAGACACATTGGAGGAATATTCAGAAAGAGCAAGGATGCGAAGCTTCAGATATGGGTGACAGCCGATAGCCGGCGCATCCCCGTGAAGATAAAGAGCAAGGTGGTAGTGGGTAGCTTCGTCGCCGAACTGGTCTCCTTTAATCCCGGCGGCAACTAGACCTGTCGAAGCGCTTCGGTTCATGTGCCGGGATATGTGAAAGGAGACCTAGGGCCGATCAAGCGCTACTCGCGATCACCCAAACCGGGAGAGGACTGAAAAGGAGTCGCCATGAAATGGAAAGATGTGGTTATTGTTTCTGCCTGCAGGACAGCCATAGGGGCCTTTGGCGGGACCCTCAAGGACATGAACGCCGCTACCTTGGCCAGTGTAACCATGAAGGAGGCCATCAGGCGCGCCGAAATCGAACCCCGTGCGATCGATGACATCCGCTACGGGTGTTGTGTCGAGCCTGCGGATGCCCTCAACGTCGCCCGTGTCGGCGCATTGCTGGCGGGGATTCCGGACCATGTCACCGCTGTCACCATCAACAGGGTGTGCATATCCGGCATGGAGGCGGTCATTTCAGGCATGGCCATGATCCAAGCGGGAATGGCCGACATCATCCTTGCCGGCGGGACAGAACACATGAGCGGGATCCCCTATGCCGTGCCCGGTGCACGCTGGGGATGCAGGCTCCAGGACCAGGTGCTCCAGGATATGCTCATCCACGCCCTCCACTGCGGCTCCCATTTGATTCCTCACCCGGAGGATGGACCCCTCAAGGAGGGCATGCCCCTGGAGCTTTTTAGGGGAAAGCCCTATATCATGGGACATACGGCCGAATTCGTTGCCCAAATGCACCATATCACCAGGGAAGAGATGGACGAGGTCGCGCTCCGGAGCCACAACAACGTGGAGAGGGCTACCCTTGAGGGAGACTTCCTAGAAGAAATCGTTCCGATCGAGGCTCCCCCGCCAAAGGGCAGGCAACCGATCATCTTTGACAAGGACGAGCACTTCAGGCCTGGCCTGACCATGGAACAACTCACCAAACTCCCCCCGGCCTTCATTCCCAAGACCGGCAAGGTCACTGCTGGCAATTCCTCCGGGATCAACGACGGGTCGAGCGCCATGATCATCATGTCGTGGGACAGGGCAAAGGAACTAGGGGTCCAACCCATGGCCAAGATCAGGGCCGTCGGCAGGGGGGCCTGCCATCCCTCGGTCATGGGGCTAAGCCCAGTACCGGCCGTCAAGGACCTCCTGGCAAGGAATCCGGGGCTGAAGCTCGAGGATTTTGAACTCATCGAAGTGAACGAGGCCTTTGCAGCACAGTACATCGCAGTGGAGAGGGAACTGGGTCTGAACCGGGAGATCACGAATGTGAATGGATCGGGAATCGGTCTCGGCCACCCGGTAGGATCAACCGGATGCCGAATCATGGTCACCCTGATGTATGCCATGAAGAAGAGGGGGAAGAGTCTTGGACTCGCAACCCTGTGCGGCGGGGGAGGCGTCTCCATGGCCTGCGCCCTGGAGATGCTGTAAACATCCTGGCCCATAGGACCAAGTTTCTCAGGACAAAATGAAACTTGGAATTGAAAGCTGCCCCAAGAGAAGGTGAGGTTTTCACAGAGGCATACACAAAAAAAGCAGGGCCAAGGAACAGCCCTGCTGGAGTGGAAGGTAGGTTAATGGTTAACGCTTAAAGTCCCCCAAGGTTAGGCTGATAGGTGAACAAGTCTTACAGGAACTCCCTTAGGTTTGGCTGATCGTTGCCCCGTCAACCTGAGACCTTTAAGACCTCCTCTTGCGCCCGCGAGCCAGGCTCAAATCTTAGCCAGCCTCAGGATAGCTGACCGCCCTTTGGCCGATGAGCCACCCCTGGCCGATAACCTCTTGGAATACCGTGCCTATTCCTGAGGGCCCTGTGAAATGTCTGACCCATGAAAAGGCCGTGCTCCCTCGGGCAAAACCCTATCCCACTGGGCAACTAAAATCCTCGCTTCCCCCCTGCCTTCTGGCTCTGAGAGCCTCCAGCCCTGAAAGGGTGTAGGCCTGACCCGGAAGAAACCCGAATACTCTTAAAGGTCTCGACCCCTCCTGAAACCCTTACACATCAACCTGCACCCTTCAAAGTGCGTGCAATTCCATACCGCCTCAGCACGTCTCCTCAACACCCGATTCGTACAATACCAGGTTGATGCCGAGAAGTATATATTAGAATATATTGTATGTCAAGAAGAAAATGACACAATATATGGAAACATGACGGCTATGGTCCCGGGAGCCGAACCTCTGGCTTCACCCCAAAGGATGGGGATGCCCCAGGCAACAGAGGATTTGGAGGTGACCTAATGGGTAGGCCAGGACAAAAGGAATCTCCCGGGCAGTTCGATTCACGGAATATTCGCCACATTCTGACAGGCTGTTGCCAGAATCAGGGCTGATGTCTCATCCCCGGATATGCTAAACTGAGGTACCTCTGAGCCGTCATTTCCGCCGGTTGGAGGAACATCTCGTCGAGTAGGAAGCCTTACTTTTTTGACACCCCACGAGCTATCTGGTACATTTCCATCATTGATATCTTGAACCCGTTGAGGAGGACGTTATGGGTTGGTTTGGAAAGTTGGCTTTCGGTTCATTGGGCATGTTTCTTGGAGGGCCCCTCGGTGCCATCCTGGGAGCGGCCCTGGGTCACCACATGGTGGACAAAAAGGCTGATGTCTCCACTCGGACCTCCAGGAGGATCGGAGGGCCGACTCCCGATTATTTGGAGCAAACCCAAGCCACCTATTTCATTAGCCTTTTCTCGATCCTCGGCAAGTTTTCCAAGATTGACGGACTGGTGAGCAGAGACGAGATTAACATCGTGCAGGGCTTTATTGACCAGTTGCCCATCACAGACCAAGAAAAACACTTTGCCAGGCAGATATTCAATGAGGCCAAGAATTCCAAATACT
>JAFDHO010000157.1 GCA_019308745.1 Deltaproteobacteria bacterium | reverse complement strand
GGGGGCAGAACTCCCCCGCAGATAAGTCGCAGAAAAGACCAGCCCGGGAGGCTCGGAACGCAAGAAAAGGCATCATCACCCCCGTTCGTCCATCACCGAGTTCTCTGAATCGCTATTCAAACAGCTAAAATGCTACTGCCACTCTAGTTTCACAGAGGCTTCCGGATCTTCTTGAATAACTCCGGCCGTGACTCCTAGCCGGACATTCCATATTCTCAAAGAAAAAGTTATAATGTCCTGTCTTTAGTACATTGTCTCTTGTTTCCTTGTCAAGAAAAAACTCCATCCAAATGCCGCTACCCTTAGCCGCATGTAATCAGTGCGGCCCCCGGCATGAGCCGGGGCATCCCGGCGAAGGCGAGTGAAAAGACTGTGAGATACTTTGCCCTCCGAGCCCATTGCCCAAGGTAACTTGGGGAGCCAGAATAGGAACTTATATGGCCACATATCCGCCGTCTACGTATAGTGTGACCCCCGTAATAAAGGAGGCAGCGTCGCTCGCAAGAAAAATGACAGCCCCCACTATCTCACTGGGCTTCCCTATGCGGCCTATAGGTAGTCTACCGATAACCTCGGAACGCAAACGAGGATCTGACAGGACGGGGGCAGCCAGATCCGTATCAACCGGCCCGGGAGCAACATTGTTCACACGGATACCGTAAGGCGCCAGTTCGACCGCCAAGGCCTTGGTGAGCATCTTAACCCCGCCTTTGGAACTAACATAGTGGGCTTTATTCGGCCGGGCAACTTCTCCAAGTTGTGAGCCAATATTGACAATCACCCCCTGCTTCGAGCGCGCCATGATTCGGCCCACAGCCTGGCTGCAAAGGAAAGAACCCTTTAGGTTGATGCTAATCACCCTGTCCCACTCCTCCTCAGGCAGCTCGAGGAATGGATAGTCACTTGTAACACCCGCATTGTTTACCAGAATATCGATACGGCCTAGACTACCAAATACATCATTCACCATGGTTTCGACATCCGTCTTTTTGGAGATGTTGCATTGGTATGCCATACCTTTCGCGCCTGTTTTTTCCTGAATCTGTCTAAGAGTGCTCTCACACGTCTTAAACCGCCTGCCACAGATGACCACACTTGCGCCCGCCCCTGCAAGACCAAAAGCGATTGCCTTGCCGATACCAGTGCCTCCCCCGGTAACAATGGCCACCCTCCCTGTCAGTTCAAAGGATGGTACATCCATATATGAATTCCGTCTCCTTTGCGCATCGCGATCGTGGGTTCATCATCTTGCGCGCAAACCGCTAGCTCATTCCCCGCAAAAGGGGGCTCAAGACCCTGATATCCTTGATGCCTCTCAGCTCCCAAATCATTTTCTCAAGTTTTTCAACGCTCCGAGCACGAACGCTCATACCGGCGAGGCGGTGAAACTTTTCTCTTAATTCGGCCTCCGTGTAAGGGTTATCAAACCCCCCGCGAGGTCTCTCCACGGTTTTTTCCAGGATGTCACCGCTTCGGAGCTTCACCTGCACTCTAGCCGGGCGAAGATCCGGGAGTTTCGCAGTAAATTCTGGATCCTCTCGTACAAGTACCCGCTTCATTATCGCTCGAATCCTAGGGTCTTTGAGCATCTCATCTCTGTAAACCTCGAGGCTATTTGAACCTAACAGGATCCTTGCAGCTACATTGTAAGGTATAGAATGCTTGGCCCCGTACCCATTGGCAGGATCAGCCCAGCTGAGGCGGGTTGCCGGATCATAAGTCCACACAATGATTTCCTCGATATCATTTATTTCAAAGTCCCGCTCAGCGACTAGAGCTGATATAGCTTCAATGGGGGCGTGATTCCAGCGACTGCAAGCATGCCTCTTGAAATAGTTTCTCGTAATATAGAACTCCGACCCCAGACCATCACTTAGCCCGGCATCAACGAAACCGGTACCCAGGATTTCGCCGAAGACAATGTTCATGGATCCCGCTTCGCCCTTAAACCCGGCCTGCACGGCCATGGCCGCCAACATCCCGTTAGAGTTAGCCAGACCCGTAACGAGATTGCGTACCGATGCCCCCATGTTGGCGGCAGTTTGCGATGATGCAATAGTAATGCCTGCAGCCAGATCCAACGCTTCTGCCGTCTGCTCAACGCCCAGCCTTAGCAGTTTCGCTGCTGTGGCAGCAGTACCTACAATGCTATGTGTTCCAAAAGGATGAACGGCTCTTCGAAGGCGAGTGGCTCTTCCAATTCGAACAGCCAGTTCATACCCCGCTACGAAAGCCTCTATCAATTCCGGTCCTGAGCGACCCAGATCCTCTGCCAGGGCCAAAGCTGCAGGAAAGATATGCGCTGCCGGATGATTGACCGCAAACTGGTTGCCCTCGTCCAACTCTAAAGAGACGGCGCCTGCCCCATTCACAACCGCCGCAAAATTGGGGCTACACCCTTTCACGCGTCCTATGATAGTGGCATTTCCCTGCCCTCCAATGGTTTCGGCCATCCCTGCAAGACCACCAATTTCAGGTAGTGTGGATCCTGCCAGCATTGCGCCGAGCGTGTCCCTAATGATCAACACAGAATGAGACACGATCAGAGGGTCTAGTTTCGAAGTTTCCAAATGACACGCGAAACGGGCCAGCCTTCTGCTAACGTCACGTGCCTGTTCTCGACGAAGGATGTGTTCCCCACCACTGCCGAGGCCTTCATAAGACGCTGCATGTTCTTCCGCTTTTAAAGGCCCCTTCACCAATATTCCATCTCCTCTCCCAAATCCAGTTCATCGATCTGGAAGGAACCCACCATAGTGGGCTCATTCTCTCACAACGGCCGCCTCTTCAAGCCAGGTGCAGACATCTCATAAGCAATTCTTCAACCATGCTGAAATAGGCACCAAGGCTCGGGAAAATTACTCGAGGAAGATATGCTCTTCAGCAACAAATCTGATCCAATTCCTGGTATCCACGAACTTCTCCTCATCGTCCTTGAGCGCCCGGGCACCGTCCGTTTCTCTCCACTCGAGGAACGCCTTAAAGGCATCGACATTGTCCCACCAGAGTTCCACGATTCCGTCAATGTCAGAAGCGAACCCGGGCACTGGATGGCACTGCACGTATCTTTTTAGCCCGGGCACTACCTTGGCAGCGAGAGGACCGTGTATTTCCTTCCAATGTCTGAGAAACTGCTCGCGAGTGATACCGGGTTTCTTTCTCAGGAAAGTCAAGGTCTTAATCATGGCATTGCCTCCTTGCGCAATTCACAACAGAGAAGCTCTCAGTAAGGATTTTCACCCGAAAAATACGCCGCCGTAATTGCGAATCGAAGCACTAAGCAATCTTTCGCAACTTCTCGGTGAGACGGTTGAGGTTGTCCAGAGACTCCAGCTTCATCGTATCCTCATAAATCTCTTGAGCGATGCCATCTTGCCAGATACCTTTTGCGAGTTCAAAAAACTTCTCGCGCAGGACTTCCCGAGGGTAGGGATCCTCGGTATCCCCCTTATTTGTCATGACCTGGGCCTCTGAAACCGATCCGTCTTTGAAGGTCACTGTGACACGTGACGGCCTGTGGTTCGGCATCATTGCCGTCAGTTTTGGATCTTCGGACACCTTTATCCGCCTGGCCAGTTCCCTGACCGTGGGATTCGTAATGGCCTCAGATCGGAAACTTTCGACACCGGAGTTCCCGTGGAAAATGGTCGTAGCCAAGGCGAAGGGGATGGAAAATTTCCCGGCCAGCACGTTCTGAGGGTCTTGATCGCACAGCTGAGCGGCCAACGAGTAAGTTTCTACCTCCACTTTGATCACTTCATCCGGACTGCACTTTCCACCCGGCCTTTTTGCCATAATTTGTTCCAGGGCATCGAGACTCCCATGATTATATCGACAGCAGGCATGTCGCTTGAAGTAGTTCCGTGCAATTTCATACCGAGTCCCCAAATCCTCGGTCATGGCATTAGGATCAAAAGAGTCTGACACCACTGTGCCGAAAATAGTCCCGAGTCCATCGATCTCTCCTGTGAATCCGGACTGGACAAGCTCGTGGGCCAGGAATCCCATGAACCCGCTGACGCCTGCGTAGACATTCCTGACCGTGCCTCCTTGAAGCATGGTCTGCCGACTGGTGGCAAGACCTAAGGATGAGCTGACGTTGATTATCCGTTTCATGGTGGGTTGGTCATACCCCATCAGTTTCCCTACCGTCACTGCTGCACCTACCGTCCCCCACGTGCCGTGGGGATGCATGGACATGCGCAATTTGGAGGCGATGCCGATTCGCGTCCCAATCTCATAGCCCAAGATGAGGGCCGTCAGAAAATCCCTTCCGGAGAAACCCTTCTCCTCGGAAAGGGCGAGAGCGGCGGGTATAACGTGAATACCCGGATGTCCGCGCCCGAATTGGTTGCCTTCATCCAGTTCGAGAAAGGTGCCAGCCGTCCCATTGATCAACGCTGCCTTTGGAGGCTCAGTCCTGAGGCCTGTGCCGATAATTGTGCCCTTCTTTTTGCCGCCGCCATCAATGATCCTCTTCGTCAGGGCTTTAACTTCCTCCTCCCGGGAGCCTGCTGCGACCACTGCAACGGTGTCGACCACCACCTCACATCCTCTTCTAATGACTTTCTGAGGCAGGTCGGAAAAGCGGCAACTGCAAATAAAAGCAGAAATTTCATCCAGATAATTTGACATATTGTTCCTCTCTTCCTGGAAAGGGATGAAAACATCCGCGAAGCACGACCTGACGTCCTTTCAAAACCCGCACAAGGTTCATGCTTCGCCCAAGGAAGCAGTCCCTGCCTCCTCACCGGCAATTTTTCCCAACACAAGTGCAGCCAAAAGTCCATTCGCCGAAAGGTACCCGGAGGGTCCTGCTGTGCCCGAAAATCCGGCAGCCGTTCCTCCGCCGGCATAGAGGTTCGGTATCACAGAGCCATCAGGTCTCAATACCTGGGCGAACCGGTTCACCTTTAGACCGCCCTGAGTGTGAAACAAAGCCCCGGTAACCTTTGCAGCATAAAAGGGCGGGCGGAGGGGCTCTCCAAAACTGGTGCGTCCTTTCTCATCTGCCCCTTGCCCCATGGCTGCCTTCTGAAAAGCTTCATGGGTGCTGACAGTGCGCTCCACCGGCAACCCAAACGAAAGGGCAAGGTCTTCAATGCTTTCAAACCTTTTTATCGCACCCGTTTGAATACACTGCTGAAAGTCTTCGTAGTTTTCGACAGCCCGGTAGATGCGCTCATCAAAGATTTCGATCGCCACTTTTTCTTCCTGAGCAAGGACGTCCAGTGCGTGCTCTGAGTAACCGTGATATTCATTAACGAACCGCTCTCCCTCTAAATTCACCTGGTAACCACCCAGGCTAATTACAGCCCAGGTAAGGAGTGTGCCATGCGGGTAAGCAACAGATCCGTGAGCCTGATATGCCCCCATACAATCAAGTGCCGCCCCAAGTGCCTGCCCCCACAAAATGCCTTCTCCGGTGTTTCCCTCGTGTCCAAAGTAGTAAGCATCCTTCATTTCCGAAATGTATTCCTCAAGCATCTTCTTATTTGCACCAAACCCGTTCAGTGCTAGGATAACCTTCTTTGCGCGGGCCAGGTTTTTGCCAACTCCCTCAATCTCAGCTTCAGCGCCCATTACAGACCCATCAAGTGAGTTTGCAACCAACCTTCTGGCGGGAGCTTTATAGGCTATATCGATGCTTTCAAAACGGTTAAGACATTGAAACAAAGCGTTAATGAGACGAGCTCCCTTTCTGCTCCTGTTTGCGTGAATCCGATATCTTGAATGCCCCGGGTATAGAAACTCTGTAACCAGTTCCAGGTGGATCCCCATTGCCCCACTCAACCACTCGACCAGCCTTGAAGATTCTCGCGCCACGTGCAGAGTAAGCTCAGGATCGCTCTGGTAGTTATTCTTTTTCAATATTTCTTCCGCCATTAATTCGGGAGAATCCTCTACTCCTGCATCCTTCTGAAAACGTGTTCCTGCGGCAGGGACCATTGCCTGGCTGAGGGACGTATTCCCGCCTCCCTCTCTTTCCTTTTCAAGCACAAGAACTTCTGCGCCTTTCTCGGCAGCGGCAAGTGCTGCAACCAGACCACAACCGCCGGCTCCGATTACCAGCACGTCTAGTTCAACATCCCATCGGACCTGAGAAGGATCACCCGCAAATAGTATCAAGTCTTTCTCTGAGTGTTCTCTTTCTTGCATTTCGGCTTTGCTCCCATGTCAAGCCTTGATTCCGGTCAAGGTAACGGAAGGGCCGGCTTCCTTTGAAGACACTCCCTCCGTCAGCTAGATCAACCCCACCAGTTCCTCCACTGAGTGTACCTCAAGGTTCATAATTGTTTCTCCGAGCTCCTCAGCTTCCTGTGGCGAAAGGAGCTGAGCGGCATTATTCAGAAACTTCCTGTAAACTTCTTCCAAGCTAGCCGGATTTTCAGGTTCACCTTTGGCCAATCCGACCTCCGCAGACCATGATGTTCCTTTGCCATCGAAAATTGTGACCGTAGCCCCCCTTTTATCCGGGTAAAGCATGTTCCACTTCTTGCTTTCGGCCATTTCCACCTTCCTGCTGAGGTCCTGAATAAGACCGTCTCGCACATTTTCTTCGCAATATTTGTCGGCTCCGCCGTCCTGTTTGACTATTACCAATGCTACCGAAAAAGGGATGCTGAAACGAGCAGCCGAAGGCGTGGTTACATCCGTCATGCCGGAAAGTCTGATAGCCGCTTGGTAGGTTTCAACCACGATCTTGCTTATTGTGGAAGGAGCTATCTCGCTTTTTCGAAATGCCTCGAGAGCGGCATCCATAGGGGCATGAGCATGACGGCATCCGGCATAAAGCTTGATATAAACGTTATGTATCTCGAATCGCTCTCCAAGATCACGAGTCAAAAGGTCACGCTTGTCCTCATCGGAAAAGGCACGGAGATATCCATCCTCTCCTTCGAAAATGCTAAATGGCCCTCGCGCCCCTTTTCTTGCCAGCAGACAGGAAAGAAGGCCTGACATAGAAGCACTGGCCGGATTGATGGGCTTCACTTTGGCGCCTTCAATTTCGTGGTTTACCTGGATAAGGCCGGACGCCTGTAAGCCTGCCATCCCAAAGGCGCCGATTATTTCCTCCCGGCTAAGCCCCAAAATACTGGCCGAAGCTGCGGCAGAGCCAAAGGGTCCTGCAATTCCCGTAATATGGAAACCGCGACTCAAGCTCGAAGGAACTATGGCCATTCCAACGCGGATCATAACCTCATAGCCAACAACGATTCCGGTGATGAGTTCCCTGGGCCCTGCATGGGACAACTCCGCTGCTGCGATTGCCGCGGGTATGACGGCTGCACCCGGGTGAAGGGCTCCAAAGCGATGTCCGTCATCCATATCAAGGGCGTGGGCGCAGGATGCATTGGCCATTGCAGCATTCACCGCAGGAAACTTCTTCTTCGTTTGGATGATGGTCGCCTCCGGGCTTCCCCCCATGTCCGCAAAGTACTTCACCACCATCTGAGGGAACTCCATCAACCTGTACCCGGCAAGCGAAACGCCGACCAGGTCGAGAATCAGTTTCTTGGTATCGGATATGGTCTCAGAGTCCAGGTCCTCATAGCTAAGACCGGATACAAAATCAGCATATTTGGAAGATATGGTCTCCATTAGCCGGTCTTTCTCTTTCTATTACCAGGATGAATACTCCAAAGGCGATTCCCCGCCCGTTTCCTTCCTAAAATGGCTAACTCCAAAAGAAGTCGTCAGCCCGCATTCGGCTTGGCATGAGAATCACGGGCTCTAAGGTTTTTCTTTTCGAGAGCCCTGGCAAGGGTAAGCAAAGACTCAGCCCTTTTGAACGATCCGTAATCTATCATCTTCCCGCCAAGGGTAGTGGCACCAAGACCTCTCCTGCTTGCTTCTTCATAAGCCTCAACAACCTCCCTGGCAAAATCGACATCCTCTCTTGCAGGCGCAAAAACTTTGTTCACCACTCCAACGTGACGCGGATGGGTAACCTGCTTCCCTGAATAACCCAATAGTTTTACCTTTTCGGCCTCAGCGGCCAAGCCTTCAAGGTCGATGACAAATCCAAAAAACGGAGTATCTACGGCCTGTATACCGGCAGCCCTTGCTGCTATGGCTATGCTGGAGCGGGCATGAAGAATCATGGAAAAATATTCCTCAGGAGGGACTTTTGTGACCCCCATTCCGGCTCCCATTTCCCGCGAAAAGTCACCGGCCCCAAAGGCCACTGCACACAGCCGAGAGCTGGATTCAATAATATCTTTAACATTCAATACGCCCTTGGGTGTTTCAATAAGCGCAATCAGCTCGATACTACCTTGCTTGAGTCCTTTTTTCTGCTCCTCGGTTTTCAAGAGTGCGTCAATGTTGATAATATCTTCTCTTGACTCCGTTTTGGCCAGCATGATGCCGTCAAGCCCCTTGCTGACGACATAGCTAAGGTCTATCTCGGTCAGGCCCGTCTCAAGAGAATTTACACGGACAAATACATCAAGTCCTCCTGCCTTCAACATTAGCAAGGAATCCCTGGCAAAAATCCTGCCCGTCTCCTTTTCAGAAATGGGGCAACCATCTTCCAAATCCAAAATAACAACATCCGCACCCTCATCCTTGGCATTTGTAATCATCCGCCAGCTGTTTGAAGGCACATATAACATCGATCTCAATACTCTGAACATCAGATCCACCCCCGGCTGCTAAGCGAAGACCTTCCTTATGGCAGGTCCAAGATCTTCAGGCCTATCGACCACGTGAGCGCCTGCCTCCTTTAGGGCCGTGATCTTGGCTTCGGCTGTCCCTCTTCCTCCCTCAACGATTGCACTGGCATGAGAAAACCTTAATCCGGAAGGTAACCCTTTACCCGCAATGTAGGCTACCAGGGGTTTGGTATACCCGCCTGCTCTGATAACCTCCGCTGCCTCCTCCTCCATAACGGTACCGATTTCTCCAAAATACACAACGCCGTCACTACCTTCGTCTTCCTGGTAAAGGGGAAGCAGCTCAGCCAGGTTGGTCCCTAGAACAGGTTCGGAGCCAAGATGCACCGCCGTGCTTATCCCGAAACCAGCACCGCAGACAACCCAGCTTATCGTGGAAGTTTGACCGCCACTTCTCGAGATCACACCTATGCGTCCGGGTCTAAAGGCAATCCTTGGTAAATCCGAGGAGCCGATAAATCCCCCCAGTCCCCCAAAAGAAGCCTTCCCCGGGCTGACAACTCCCGCCGAACCAGGGCCTATTAGGCGGATATTGTGTTTCTCGGCTAGTGCGATTATTTCCAAGGTATCATGAAGCGGCACTCTTTCTACCCGCATAAGAACGGTTTTGATCCCTTCCTCAAAGGATTCGATTACCGCCCCTTTTGCTTCAGGGCCGGGCACAACTGCCACAGCGGCATCCACCGGCCCCACTGCATCCAGCGCATCCCTCACGCTGTCAAAGACCGGTATCCCCCAAACGGACTGTCCGGCCCGACCCGGTGTAACTCCGGCGGCCACTTTTGAACCGACTTCCAGCATGCGCCTGGCTACCCCCTGCCCGAAACGCCCGGTAATTCCCTGGATAAGCATTCTGGTATTTTCATCAACGAGTATTGCCACAAATACCTCCACATTCCGGCAGCGTAACACTTTAGCCTTTTGAAATGCCTCCTCAGATAGGGAGAACGGGTGATGATGCCTTTTCTGGAGTGACTGGCGGGAGGGCGCCGTCTTTTCGCGACTTGTCAGTGGGGGA
>JAFDHO010000156.1 GCA_019308745.1 Deltaproteobacteria bacterium | reverse complement strand
TTTCCCCTTTACCCGGTCCGAGGATGATTTTAAGTGGCTAAAGTGTTGCACAAGCAAAAAGTTTCATTTTCGTTCACTCCGGGCCTATTTCTTGGCCCGGCGGCGGCGCTGAATTACCGATCAACGTCCCCCACCATCACGGGGAAGGGAAAACATGAGGGTGACGGAAACGGCAAAAGTGCATGTAAAGAAGAGCCAAACAGGATAGTAGGTCCCGAAGGTGTCGAAGGACCATCCTGCGACGGCGGGCCCGACAATTCTTGCGATGGTGGCAAGTCCGCCCAGGACCCCTATGATAGAGCCCAGAGCAAGCCTTCCGAAGCTCTCCCTAAGGATTGCTCCCCGCAATGGGGGTGCGCCCCATGAGAGCGGATAGCATATCAAAAACAGGACCAAAGGCCAGTTTCTGTCGGCATGGGCCAGGAAGAATACACCGATGCCACCCAATGAATACAAGATGCCCATGACATAGTACCTGTTGTACCAGTCCGACATCCATCCGAAAGAGACCCTTCCTACGATACTCAGTAAGGGTATGGACGCTGCAAAGAAAGTGGCTCGATTTCTGCCTATCCCGATACTGCTGAGATAGGGCATGATGTGGGTCACGAGTGCTGAGAGGGTCATCAAGCGAATGAGTTCTGACGTGCTCAAGTACCAGAAGACCTTTGTTTTCAGGGCGGTCTTCAGACCCGTGTCCCTTTCCTCTCCAGGGCCGGTGTCTCCTGCCCTTGGGGGTACTTCCCCGTCCGGGAGGTAACCGTATTGTTCGGGTGTGTGACGAACGACAAAAGAAAGGGGTATGCCGAGGGCCAGCATCCCGAGTGCCAGCAGGCCAAAGGCCGTCCTCCACTGTAAAGAGTCGATGAGCATGGTGATGAGGGGGAGGAGAATTCCGCCCGCGCCCATACCCGTGTTCATTATCCCCAGGGCCTTACCCACGTCTTTCCTGAACCAGTTCGCAACCGCCGGCATGAGAACGGTGCCTGTGCAGGAGCTGGTCCCCAGACCTATGAGGATAAAGCCTCCGTAAAACATGGCTAGACTGTTCGTCTTGGCAAGGAGGAGGAAGCCAGCGGCTATGAAAAGGCTCCCGGAGAAAAGCAGTCGCCGTGCCCCAAAGCGATCCACGAGAAAGCCGACCAGGGGTGCAAGCAGGCCGAGCTCAAGGCCGCGGAGAGAAGCACCCAGGGAGATCTGGGTATAGCTCCATCCAAATTCCTCCACTATGGGCTCAAAAAAGGCCGTAAAGCCCATCATGATCGTGCCGCTGACATAGAAGCCGAAAAGGAAACAGGCAAGGACGATCCACCAGCCGTAATATAGGGACACTACTTGTTTCCCCCGGTGCCTAGGCATAGGTCGTGGAAGGAACGGGCGAGCTTGAGGAGGTTTCCCATGATCTCTGCGTGAAAGTCCTTTTTGTGGACGTCCTTGAAGGCACCCGTAGGAAAAGTTTTATGACATCTCAGGCAGGTCCCGATCTTTTCCATGCGGTCTCGAACCTCCTTGGGCAAAGGGCCCGACAGGGGCCAGTGATGTCCGACTGTCTGGAGTTGCCTGTCATCCCGGGTTAACACCTGGGCGTAGTCCATGGGCAGGTCAGGGATTGGAGGGATCTGAAGGCGGGATTTCTTGCTGATGGGTTCGATGCTCCCATGGCACTTTGCGGATGCCAGGCATCCTGTCTTCGGGTCAGGGAAACCGGCCGGATCCATTTCAGCCAGGGGCAAGGGGTCGCCACGGCCGAGGGAGAAAGTAACGAGGACAATTACCAACAACATGAAACCGGAAACTCCCACCGTTGGCAGCAATCTCTGGGATGACTTCATCACCGTCCCCTTTCCTGGGAGAAACGTTGTAGCTTGACGTAGCGAGTAAGGCAAAAAGCTCCGTCGGTCTCAACATAACGGCTCTTAAGGATGGAGTCTAAGGTAGTGAGCCGGCGGTGTCAAGGAGGCGATCCAGGCACAGGCAGATTAGGTCCGTGTAAGGGCCGTTTTTCCCTGGTTGCCAAAAAGGGCACCTGTTCAACAGCCCATGGGGCGATCCCGTTTGCGTTCTACAGGAAAAACAAATTCCTTGACAGTAAAATCATGAGCGTTTAAATATAGTTCTGTCATTCATGTTTCCAGCCGATTGAAACTCGGATCTCTTGGACCTTTTTCGAACCCAGGGGAAGAACCCTTCCCATGACCAGATACCGAGGCCTCGATCAAAAGACATATACTTTTCAACAGCATGTTTGAGACCGATCACGCTTTTCCGTTAACTCGAATCTAGTATATTGTTCTTCACCAGAATAAAGCGACATCTGTGAATGACCAACACCCAAGGGAAAGGATGGTGCCATGGAATTCAAAGAGCTCGTCAAGGAGAGGAGGAGTTGTCGTTCCTTTGAAAAGGAGGCTGTGAGTGAAGGGCATCTCGACGCTATTCTGGATGCGGGGATATGGGCCCCGAATCCCTTGAACCTCCAGCCATGGGAGTTCCTTATTGTCACGGAAGGAGAGAGAAAGAGTGAGATAAGGGCTGTTGCTGAGGAGGCGAAGCAGAAGGTCCTCGACGGCGAGGGACCCGGATGGGTTTCCAAGTACGACATGGACTTTCTTGAAGGGGCACCAATGTTGATCGTGGTCCTGTATGATCCAGGAAAATCAGGTCTTGGCCCCTTCTTTGGACAGGAGCAGGGAGCCCTTCAGGCCTCATCCGCGTGCATCCAGAACATGATGCTGGCTGCGGCAGACCTGGGCTATGGATCCCTGTGGTTTACCTGGTTCGAACCCCAAAGACTGAAAGACGTCCTGAACATACCTGAAAACAGGGAGATAGCCGGGGTCATTCCCCTTGGGAGGCCTTCAGGCGAATCCAAGGCACCCCCGAGAAAGGATCCAAAGGTCTACCGGGACACCTATGGTGATGAAGGCCCATAGGCATTGGTGGCCGATGGGCCTTTTTGATAGGCAAGGTTCATTCGAAACCCTAACCCAATACCCAAGGAGGGAAGATATGAAGGCTAGAGTTTTCGGAGTTCTTGTTTTTTTCCTGGGAGCAGTATTCTTGCTTCAGGCCGGAGGCCTTGCCCTGGCCCAGAGGCCCATCGTTATCGGTGCTCCACTGGCCACCTCGTTTCTCTACGGTTGGGACGCTCAAAGGGCTATGACCCTTGCTATTGAAGAGATCAATGCCAAGGGCGGTGTAAGCGTTGGGGGGACAAAACGACCCTTCAAACTGGAAGTCATGGATACCAGGGACCTGGAACCCGGCGTTCCCGTGAGCGAGGCCCTGCTCGTGGTGGAGAAACTCATCCTGGAAAAGAAGGCTGATTTTATCATGGGAGGACCCGTCAGGTCGGAAGCTGCCTTGGCGGCAATGGATCTCCTGTCAAAGCACCGAAGGGTGTCCATTCTGACCACCGGAGTTCTGACACCCGCCTACCATAAGAGGGTGGCGAAGGAATACGACAAGTTCAAGTATTCCTTCAGGATAACCGGGGAGGCGGTCTGGATGGTGACAGGGGAGATTATCCCCTGTCTTCTCCAGATAGGTGAGAAGTTCAACCTCAACAAGTTGTTTATCATGATACAGGATGTCGCCCATGCGAGGGCCGGCGGCGGGATCATAGCGAAACTCATGGCCAAGAAGGGATGGACGGTCCTTGGGAAGCCCGAGATCTATCCCACGGGATCAACGGATTTTTCCATGGGCCTCCTGAAGGCGCGGAGGGAAAAGGCCCAGATCATCCTCATCTGGATGGATATGCCCGAGACTTCCATCCTTCTCAAGCAATGGTACGACATGAAGATCCCCGCTCTCCCCTTCGGCTCCATCATCGAGCCTGCTGAGCAACCCGGGTTCTGGAAGGCCACGGAAGGAAAGGGAGAATACACCCTTGCCAACGTGGTGAACGCGGGGAATGCGCCCAGCAATGCGACTCCATGGACCATGAAGTTCGTGGAGGCCTACAAGAAGAGATGGAATATCGAACCCGAGGGGTATGGCACATCCAGCAGTTACATGGGCCCCTATGTGCTCAAGGATGCCATTGAAAGGGCCGGCACCCTGGATTCCGATGCCGTGATAAAGGCGCTGGAGAAGACCGACATGATCGGGGTCTACGGACGCATAAGGTTTGACCCCAAGAGCCACCAGGTCATCCCCAGCCTGGATCCCCAAGAGGGTGCCGTTGGGACCGTGTTCCAGTGGCAGGCAGGAAGGCGTATAGTGGTCTTCCCGCCAAAGATTGCCATGGGTGAAATCAAGCTGCCTCCGTGGATGAAGTAATGGCCCATAGCCCATGGAAGTATTGATATACGGCCTGTTCAACAGTGTTGCCCTTGGCCTGATGGCCCTTGGGTTTGCCCTTGTCTATGGCATCAGCAGGTTGCCCAACTTCGCCCACGGTGCCCTTTACGTGGTGTGCGGGTTCATCACCTGGAGTTTCCTTCGGACCGTGGGGTTGAACTATGTCCTGAGCATATTGCTGGCCATGTTCATCACGGGACTCGTTGGTTCCCTCATCTACCGATTCATCCTCATCAGGGTCAGGGGCATGGCCATTTCCGAGATAATCGCCTCCTACGCGATCGGCGTTGCCATCCTCGAAGGTTTTCGCTGGTGGGGATTCAAGGGCACGTCCTATACCCTGCCGCCGTTTGTGGAGGGGACAGCGTTCATCGCCGGGGTTCCCATTGATATGCATCGCATCCTGGTGGTACTTATCGGCGCCGCAGTCGTGGGGCTCCTCTGGCTTTTTACCCACCACACCCGAATCGGCCTTGCCCTACAGGGCATGGCCCAGGACGAGAGGGCGGCATTGATGCTGGGCATCGATTCTGATTTCATGGCCGTGGTGGCCATGGCCTTCGGGTCCACCCTGGCGGGCATGAGCGCCGTCCTCTTGCTGCCCCTTGGCAATATCGTCGTGGAGGCGGGATACAATGTCCTCGTCCTTGCTATCGCCGTATGTATCGTCGGCGGGCTGGGGAGCTGGTTCGGTGCCGTACTGGCCGCCTTTATCATAGGTTTCGCCCAGATCCTGACCGTCGTCTACCTCGGGTCCCATTTCCAGATGGTCGTCGCCCTCCTCGCCATCATCATGACTCTCATCCTAAGACCCTCAGGCCTCTTCGGACGGCAGAAAGAGCTTGAAGAAAGGGTGTGATCATTGAACCAGGAGCACAGGCGCAGGGAAAGACTGGATAGGGGTATCAAGGTCCGTACCGAGGGGATCTATTCCCTGATGTCCTGGCGGGAGTTGTCCTACCTGACCCTGCCCAGGGCAATATTGATCCTGGGGATGTTGGCGCTCCCCCTGAGTTTGCAAAGCATGTACTGGCAAAGGGTGGTGTCTATCGTCTGCATCTATTCCCTTCTCGCCCTCAGTTTTGATTTCCTGGCCCATTTTGTGGGTCTGGTTTCCCTTGGCGGGGCCTTCTTTATCGGTACCGGCGGCTATCTGGCTGCGATTCTGAATACGTCATTGGGTGTTCCGCCCCTTCTGACCCTTCCCCTCGCAAGTTTGGCAGGGGCCATCCTGTGCACTCTGCTCCTTTTTCCCTGTCTCCCATTGAGGGGTGTGTATTTTGCCATCGTGACACTCATGTATCCTCTTATCTTCGCACGAATAATCGAAGCGTTGAATATACTCGGCGGAACGGATGGTATCGTGGGGGTGGCCAGTTTCCCGAACCCGTGGGTGGAACGGTACGTCATGCTCTCGATGGTCCTGGTGTGTCTTTTTGCGATGAGGCGCCTCGTCAATATGGATGTGGGGCTCGTCTTCCGGGGAATCAAGGACAACGACCAGGCAGTGAGGGCTTCCGGAATCAGTATAACGTTCTACAAGGCGGCGGCCGTCTTTGTTTCGTCCTTCATGGGCTGCCTGGGCGGTGCAAGTCTGGTACACATATATATGTGGGCGGGCATGTCCCAGTTCGCCCTGGATTTCTCCATACTCCCCATAGCAGCGACCGTCATCGGTGGCGGTGGGACACTGGTGGGTCCCGTTCTCGGGTGTTTCATCCTGGTCCCCATTTCGGAACTCTTGAGAGAGTTCGGCACCTTGCGCATTGTGTTCTACTCCCTCATCCTCGTCGCATTTATCGTGTTCAGGAGCGAAGGGATCATGGTGTATGGGCAACGGAAGTATCACCAATTTGAGAGGTGGGTCAAGGTGTGAGCAGAGAACCTATCCTTGAGGTGAGAGAGGCGACCAAGGCCTTTGGAGGGATTCTGGCCTTGAACAAGGTGAGCTTTGAGGTCAGAGAAGGCGAGGTCCTGGGTATCATAGGCCCGAACGGATCGGGAAAGACCACTCTCATCAATTGTATGACCGGATTCTTGAAAATGACGAGCGGAAAGGTCTTCTTCAGGGGCAAAGACATAAGCAGGAAGCCCGCCCACAAGATTGCAGACATGGGGATAACCCGGACCTTTCAAATCATGAGACCCTATTACAGCCTTCCTGCCTTCAAGAACCTGGTGGTCCCCCTTTTTTCTCCCAGGGCGAAAAGAAAAGGAGGCTGGAGGGGGGGCGGAAAATTGGGAGACAGAAATACCGTGGGCATTGATATACTGGAAGAGATTGGTTTTGAGCGGGATTCCTTTGTGCCCTATAAGCTGGCGTCCAGCCTCCCTACGGGTTACCTGAAGCGTTTGGAATTGGCCAGGTGTCTCGCCCTCAGACCTGAGGTGATATTGTGTGACGAGGTGTTCTCCGGGCTCAGCATGAGTGAGATCGCCAGTATGGTGCCCCTCATAGAAAAGCTCCAGATGGAGGGGATCACACTGGTCATGATAGAGCATCGGCTGAGGGAGCTCTTCCAGGTGGCTGCCAGGGTCATGGTGCTCAACTTCGGGGAGAAGCTCATGGAGGGCACCCCCGAAGAGGTCATGGCCGATGAGGGCGTCAAGGAGGCCTACTTCGGTTCGGAGGAGGTCGAGGAGGTCATGACCTATGCTTGAAGCCGAAGGTCTGATGGTGTTCTATGAAAACATGCTTGCCCTCAACAACGTCAGCATGAAGTGCGGGGAAAAGCGGATTGTGGGTGTATTCGGGGCCAATAGCGCCGGTAAGTCCACGCTGATGTACACCCTTTCGGGTATTATGGAAGACATTCGCAGGAAGGAGGAGATGGCAGGCGGTGAAAGGATCACCGTGCTGGGGACTATCAGGTACAGGGACCAGGACATTACAGGGGTGAAGCCGAGCAAGCGGGCGAGGATGGGGATCATTCTGTGCCCGGAGAGGCGGAGGATCTTCCCGGAGAGCACGGTGATCGAGAACCTTCGCATAGGCGGGTTTCTTGCGTCGTCCGGTCAGGCAAGGGAGACCCTGGGCTATGTGTTTCGGATCTTTCCCGCCCTGGAGAAACTCAAGAAACGGGTCGGGGGGTTTCTGAGCGGCGGGGAGCAGCAAATGCTGGCCATTGGGAGGGCCCTCATGGCTCAACCACAACTGCTCCTCATGGACGAACCATTGCTCGGCCTGAGTCCCCTGATCCAGGCCATGCTGATGCGGGCTACAAGGGAGATCAGAGAGGAAAAGAAGATATCCATAATCGTAACAGAACAATATGCCAGGCCCGTAATGCCTATCATAGACTATGGCTTCATCCTGGAGAACGGGGCCGCCGTCCTGGAAGGGACGAGGGATGATCTCATGAACAACCCGGATGTGCGCTCGGCCTATTTCGGAGTATGATGGGATCCAGCATTCCACACTTAATCATCAACCTTTCTACCTGGCTCCAAACACGGCAACACGGTAGCCTCAGTCCAAAATGTGAGCGAACGGGTCGTGTTGGTGTATATGCTTTTATTGGAGGGTGACCTCCCAGCGGTGTGCCCCGCTCTCTCGGTTCGGAGATAAGTGCAACCGAATGAAATGGAAAACGAACTGTGAATGAGAAACAAAGAGATGCACTGGAAAGTGAATTGACATTTAGCCGGTTCGACCGCATGAGCGAGCTCTACCCGGGTCATACCGCTGTTGTGTATCTTGGCGAGCGTTTCTCCTATGCGCGCCTGAGGAATCTCAGTGAAAGGTTTGCAGGTTCGCTCCTTGACATGGGAATCACGAAGGGGGACCGCGTCATGGTCTACATCACAAACTGTGTCCAGTGGGTGATCGCCTTCCTCGCAATCCAGAAGATCGGCGCGACCATAGTCCCTGTGTCTCCCATATACACTTCCCACGAAATAGAATACATGATCAATGATTCGGGCTCGGAAACCATCATCTGCCTCGATACCAATTTCGGGTATGTCAAGGAGGCCTTGCCGCGGACTTGTCTCAAGAGGGTCATAGTGACCAACCTGGTGGACTTGTTACCTGTCTGGAAGCGGGCCCTGGGAATGCTCTTTGACAAGTTCCCCCACGGTAAGGTTGAAAAAGACAAGGGCGTTCACTTATTCAAGTCACTCTTGAAACACGAGCCCTTCAGAGAAGTCGTGGATCTGGATCCTTACAGGGACCTGGCCTATATCCTCTACACAGGAGGCACGACAGGGTTTCCAAAGGGTGTGCCGGGGAACCACATAGGCATGACATCCTATGTGAACGACGTAACGGAAGATGTGGCCGGAGACCACCTGAAGGAGGGGGGGGACGTCTATATAGGGATCAATCCCCTCTTCCACATCATGGCCCTAGGCTTTTTCATGTCCATTGGCCTGAACAGGGCCAATACCACGCTGCTGATGCCCTTTCCCCAGGTCGATGCCATCCTCGAGACCGTTCAACGCTACCGGGCACGCTGGCTACTTGGGGTACCTGCCCTTTACAGGATGATCCTTGAAAATGATCGCCTGGACCGCTATGACCTCAGCTCTTTGACTTACTGCTACTGCGGTGGAGACGTTTTGCCCATCGAGGTGTTCAAGCGGTGGAGGGAGCATTTCGGTATTCCCATTTATCAGGTCTATGGTTCCACGGAGGCAGGCCACGTCACATACAGCCCCATCACCAGCGAACCGAGCCCCACCACCATCGGAAAGCCCCTGAAGAGTCGGGAGTGCATCGTGGTGGATCCGGAGACCCTGGAACCTGTGCCTCCAGGGGAGAGTGGGGAACTCCTCGTGACTTCCCCTTACACACTGAAAGAGTACTGGAACAAGCCGGAAGAGACCCGGCGATCCTACGTGGAGATCAATGGCACGGTCTACTACAGGATGGGAGATTTTGTCCGACTGGAAAAGGGCGGGGAACTGGTCTACGTGGAGCGATCCGCGGACATCATCAAGCACAAGGGCTACAGGGTCTCTGCCTCAGAGGTAGAGGCGGTGCTCCAGGATCATCCCACGGTCATAGGGGCATGCGTTGTTGGAGTCCCTGACGAGCGAGTGGGAGAAAGAATCAAGGCGATTGTGGTGTTGAAGGAGGATGCACGGGGGGTGGGTGGAACGGATCTCCTCAAGTGGTGCCGGGATCGCCTGGCCTCCTACAAGGTCCCCAGTTATGTCGAGTTTCGCGATATGCTTCCAAAGTCCAAGGTGGGGAAACTCCTAAGACGGGAGATCCGCGACGAGGAGCGCCGAAGAATCAACAGATGATTTCAACTACCTCGGGTGGATCAGGTCCTCAGGAGGCAATCAAATCATGGTAACATTTTAGCTGTTTGAAAAGCGATTCAGAGAACTCGGTGATGGACGAACGGGCGTGATGATGCCTTTTCTTGCGTTCCGAGCCTCCCGGGCTGGTCTTTTCTGCGACTTATCTGCGGGGGAGTTCTGCCCCCTCCCGCTGTTCCCCTCGCTATCGCTCGGGGCCAGG
>JAFDHO010000155.1 GCA_019308745.1 Deltaproteobacteria bacterium | reverse complement strand
GCACAACAATGATGCTGGTTAGCCCCTTGGGAGGTCTTTTCAAAAGGCTCAATCAAATTCCTCCCCGACATTGGCAACGGCACCAAACATTTAACAGGAGGCCTCAGTAGCCCCGAAAGATCATCTCCACCGGAGTCTCCGTCTTTTGTGCCTGTTAGGAGGCGACTATGAGGATTATGGGGGCGCACAGAAGGATCAGGACGAATATTGAGCCTTTTGAAAAGACCTCCCAAGGGGCACAAAATAGTTCCCTGATAGTCCCTACTCGGGGGTAGAGCAGACAAAGGGATTTGGGCAAGAGCCTGTCAACAACTGAAAGGAGATCTGGGAATGAACTATCAAAGAAGGACCCTCAAAGGGTTGACCCATTATGCGCCTTCCAGGGCATATGATGGTTATAACCTTTTTGCTCCCCTCTACGGTAAGGATGTGTGGCTCATGGACATGGAGGGGCGCTTTGTTCACCGCTGGAAGATGCCTCTCACTCCGGGGGTGGATGCGGAATTGCTGCCCAATGGGAATCTGCTGTGGGCGGGCAAGGTGATTCCAGGGCCCTTACCCGAATTCGGGGGGTCCGGGGGGCTCATCATGGAAGTGGATTGGGAAGGAAATGAGGTATGGAGGCACGAAGATCCCTATCACAGCCATGTCTTCCATCGGTTGAGGAACGGGAACACTATTATCGCACGGTGGGAGGCAATTCCCCGAGAGCTGAGCTCAAAGGTCAAGGGAGGCATCCCGGGAACCGAACGAGACGGGGTTATGTGGGGGTGCGGTCTCAGGGAGATCACGCCGTCTGGCGAAGTTGTATGGGAGTGCCCGACCTACGAGAAACTGGACCCGGAGATAGATATCCTGTGCCCCTGTTGTCCCCGGGATAGGTGGACAAACCTCAATGCTGTCTTTGAGCTGGCGAACGGGGATCTCTTGGTCAGTTTCCGGGTCATCGACACCATAGCCATCATTGACAAGAAAGAAGGGAACATCAAGTGGCGCTGGGGACCGGGGATTGTGGCACATCAGCATAATCCCACCATGTTGGAAAACGGAAACATCTTGCTGTTTGACAACGGGGCCCATAGAAAGGTCACCTGGGGAAATTACTCCCGGGCCGTAGAAATTGACCCGAAAACAGGTGAGGTCCAGTGGGAATATATGGCGGATCCCCCCGGGGATCTCTACACCTTTGTCTGCGGAGGTGCGCAGAGATTGGCAAACGGGAACACACTCATCTGTGAGACATGCATGGGGCGTTTCCTGGAAGTTACACCGGCAAAGGAAGTGGTATGGGAATACGTGAATCCTTTTTATTTTGACCACCATATCTATGGCCGCAACAACATGGCATTCCGGGTGTACCGGTATCCTCCGGATTTCCCAGGTTTAGAAGGAAGGCCCCTGGACCCTGAAAGGATTTCGTGGATAAACGCAATTCACGGCTTCTAGGAAAAAGACCTAGAAATGCAACTTCATGGGGCCGTAGGGGGAGATCGGCTCTGTCAACCGAGGGGTACGGCCATTGTGAACGTGATCATCCTGATGGTGTTTCCGGAGATTGCCCCCATACCGACCGGGGAAAGGCAAACTAGGAACCCTCTATCACGAAAGACTACCAGCGGAGAGCCGCCGAATCATTGTCCAGAAAAGAGTCTTGACATGATTACGGTACGTGCCGTATACATGGACTGTCTAGAATTCCGGAATTGGATGAAAAAAGAATAACTTTCCCGCCTGCTACAACTTTCCTCGATAGCAATAGAGAATCTTGGGGATTGGTTCATGGATTTCTTGAGGAATATAACCGTATTGGCCCTTGAACAGGCCACCGTTTTGCCCTACCTGACCTTCCGTTTGGCCCAGGACGGGATGACCGTCATCCGAATGGAACACCCCGTCTATGGCGACCCCAACCGGCTCATAGGGGAGAACGTCCTCGATGAAGAGAGGATGAATTCCTATTACCTCTGTATCAATGCCGGGAAAAAGGCGATCACCCTGGATTTGTCTCAAGAGGAAGGCCAGGAGGTCTTCCGTAGGATAATCAGCGATCTGAATATAGACATCTTTGCAACCCAGCAGCTCCCCAAGAACTATCAGAAGCTGGGAATCGACTATGAGAGGATGAGATCTCTCAAGGAGGATATCATTTGGCTCGGCATAACGGGCTTCGGCCCTGACAGCAATGAAGCGGCCTATGACCCTATCCTGCAGGCACGCTCTGGCCTCATGGAGATGACGGGGGAAGAAAAGGGCAGTCCACAGGTCCTGGGCATACCCCTTCCGGACATGGGTACCAGCGAGCACGCCTACGGTCTCTTGATGAAGGCTTTGTTGAAAAGGGAGGCCACGGGTGAGGGCTCGCGTATAGATATCTCCATGTTCGAGTCCTCGGTCTCCTGGCTCACCGTTCCCATCACCATGACGGATACCTTTGGCAAAAGGATCACCCGTAGAGGGAATACCCATGAGTTTTTTTCTCCCGTTTCCGTCTACGAGACCAAGAACGGCTATGTCTACGTAGCCATTGGGAACGACAGGCAGTGGAGATCCATCGTCTCCCTTGAGGCCTTCAAGGCTCTGGACCGGCCTGAGTACGAAAAGAATGCGGGCCGAATTCGGGATGTGGACCGAATCAACAGCACCATGAACGAGATAACGAAGGGACTCACCACAGAAGAGCTTATCGATCTGTTCAACGCCGCCACCGTCCCCATAAGCAAGATAAACAGGATCGAAGATGTCATAAGTGATCCCCTGGTGCAAAGAAGGCTCATCTATTCCGAAGACCCGATCACGGGGACAAGGATCACCCACGCCCCTCCACCCTACATGACCCCGTTTCTGGAGAGGAGCCAGAGGAGGCTCTCTTTTCCTCCCCGGTTCGGTGAACATAACAGGGAGATACTTGCCAGGCTGGGATACGGGGATGATGATATCAAGGGACTGGAGGAAAAAGGGGTAATATGGAGGACAAATTGGGGAATCGGGAACCTGTAAGGGGAGCCGACGCGACAAAGGGGTAAAGGAAGATGAATACAGTGGTCCTCATAAAACAGGTGCCGGACACGACAGAGATCAAGCTGGATCCGAAGACAGGCACCCTCATAAGAGAAGGGGTGCAGAGTATCATCAATCCCGATGATCTGCACGCCCTCGAGTCTGCCATAGGCATAAAGGAGTCGATGGGGGGGAGGATCACAGTCCTTTCAATGGGACCGGCACAGGCCATAGATGTGATTTCTGAAGCAATAGGCATGGGAGCCGACGAAGGAATCCTTCTTACGGACAAGGCCTTTGCGGGCGCGGATACCTGGGCGACCTCCTATACCCTTGGCAAGGCAATTGAAAGGATTGGGACCTTTGATCTGATCATCTGCGGGCGGCAGGCCATTGACGGGGACACGGCCCAGATCGGTCCCCAGGTCGCGGATTTTCTGGGTATTCCCCAGGTGACCTATGTCTTTGACATAGAAGAGATGGGAGGGAACGGGATCGCCGTGAAGAGGCGACTTGAGGATGGGTTCGAAAGGGTACAGTGCTCCCTGCCCGCGTTATTGACGGTTACCGGCGAGATGAATGCCCCCCGGTATCCTCAGGTCGGGAGACTCATCGACTCATGCAGTGAAAAGGCTCCCATCAAGGTATGGGATGCGGCCGACATCGGTGTCAAGACCAGCGATGTGGGACTGGAAGGATCCCTTACGCATGTCATAAAGACATTCGCCCCGAAGCAGAGGAGGGAAGGTGAAATCATCGAAGGGGACGCAAAGGAAGCCGTAAATACACTCCTGGGGAAGCTGAAGGAAAGGAAACTGCTATAGGGCAGAGAGAACCCCAAACCGAGACGGCTCGGGGATGATCCGGGATGGTGATTTGGGACATAATAGAGGATGAAAGATGACCGTGTGGATTGAGATTGACCTATGCAATGGTTGCAAGCTCTGCATGAAGGCCTGTCCCTACGGAGCCATAGAGCTGAGGGATGAGAAGGCCCACATCATTGAACGCTGCACATCCTGCGGGGCCTGTCTCCAGGTCTGCAAGCAGGAGGCAATCCTCTCAGACATAGAACCCAGGAGGATTCCGGATTTTAGCGACAGGAAAGGTGTGTGGGTTTTTGGTGAGCAAAGGGACGGCGCATTGAGCCGGGTATCCCTGGAGCTCCTGGGCAAGGCCCAGGAACTGGGCGCCGTGCTGAAAGAAGAGGTATCAGCCCTATTACTGGGGCATCAAGTCTCAAACCTCTGTCAGACACTCATCGAGCATGGAGCGGACAAGGTCTATCTGGCAGAGCATGAGGCCCTCCGGCACTACAGGACCACCCCGTACACCAATGTCCTGGAAAGGCTGGTCACGACATACAAGCCGAACATCGTGCTCATCGGGGCCACCCACATTGGGCGCGATCTGGCCCCCAGGCTTTCCCGCAGAGTAGGGGCCGGGTTGACGGCGGACTGTACTGAACTATCCATCGACCCCGATGAAAGGATCCTCCTCCAGACAAGGCCGGCCTTTGGCGGGAACGTTATGGCAACAATTACCAGCCGTTATTCGAGGCCCCAAATGGCCACTGTCAGACCCGGTGTCATGGGAGTATCCCCCAGGCCCCGGAAGGAGGGAGAGGTCATCCCATGGGAGGTGTCCATCAATGAGGAGCGGATTGAGACTCGAGTCCTCCAGGTGGTCAAAGAGAAGAGAAGGCGGGTAGATCTGTCCCAGGCAAAGGTCATTGTTGCGGGCGGGAGAGGAGTTGGAGATGCAGAGGGCTTCAAGATCCTCGAAGAGCTGGCAGAGGTGATGGGCGGGGAAATGGCCGGGACAAGGGTCGCGGTGGAAGAGGGGTGGATCCCGGCGGAACGTCAGGTCGGACAGACCGGTCAGACGGTGAGGCCGGAGGTTTACATCGCCTGCGGCATCTCAGGCGCCATCCAGCACAGGGCAGGGATGATGAACTCGAGGTACGTGGTGGCTATCAATCGGGACCCGAGGGCCCCCATCTTCCAGGTATCAGACTGGGGCATTGTCGGAGATCTCCACGAGGTGGTCCCGGAGATCACAGGCCGGATGAGGGAAAGGCGGTGAAAGGGAAAAGCCCATGATAAGATCAAACCCTGAAGAGATTATCAGAAAGACCATGGCCAAATTTGTTGACAGGGAACTCATTCCCAGGGCCAGGGAGATCGATGAGAGCGGCGAGTTCCCTATGGAAATGTTCCAGCGGATAGGAAAGATGGGGGTGTTCGGTATCCGGTACCCCAAGAAGAAGGGGGGGGCAGGAGGGAACACCACCCTCTATTGTGTCATCTGCGAAGAACTCGCCAGGGGCCTGATGAGTGTGGCCGCCCTCACGGCAATGCAGTGTCTCATGGGGACCAATTTCCTGTTTCACTACGGTACGGATGAATTGAGGGAGCAGTACTTCTTTCCAGCCATGAGGGGGGAAAAGGTCTCGGCCTTTTGCCTGACCGAGCCCGAAGCAGGATCTGACCTGGGCAATGTGAACACCATTGCAAAGAAGGTCGATGGTGGCTGGCTCATCAACGGTATGAAGACCTGGGTCACCAACGGACCCGTGGCGGATTTCTTCACCGTGCTCTGCCAGACCGATCCGGCGAAGAAGTTCAGGGGATTGAATTTCTTTTTCGTGCCCAGGGAAACACCGGGGGTCTCTGTGAGCAAGCCCTTTGATCTCTTGGGAACCAGGACAACCAAGATGTCGGAGCTGGCATTCAGCGATGTTCGAATTCCCGGGGAGTACATGTTGGGGGCCGAGGGCAGGGGAATGAGCAATCTCATGTCCATCCTAGCCGAGATCAGGACCATGACGGCCGCCTTGGCCATAGGGCTTCAGCAGGCCGCACTGGAGGACTCGATCCGCTATGCAAAGGAGAGGGTGCAGTTCGGGCAAGCCATCAGCAGCTATCAACTTATTCAGGCCAAGATCGCCAACATGGCCACGGACCTGGAGGCATCCAGGCTCATGACTTACAGGGCTACCAACATGGTTGACAAAGGAATATCCTGTATTAAGGAGGCCTCCATGGCCAAGTATTTTGCGACAGAGGCCGCCTGCAAGGCTGCGGACGAGGCCACCCGGATCTTTGGGGCCTATGGGTACTCCATGGAGTATACGGCCCAGAGGTACTATAGGGATAATCGGTTCTTGCTCTATGGCGGCGGGACCCACGAGATCCTTCAGACGAATATAGCGAGGTGGGTAGGACTCTAGAACTGTCGGCTTTCCCATGTTCCGGATCTATGATCGTACTGCTCATGTATGTGAAGTTGCAAAAACCAAGAACAAAACGGGCTTCAAATAATAAGGAGATCGCAAGAGGATCGAACAAGGGGAGGTTTGCGGTTTTGGGTCCTGATTTTCGTGGTTTGTTTGATGCTTGGGATTTGCGATCTGGAATCAATTGGTAACCGGTGTCAGGGACCACCATGTCATGTGGTCGCCTTCAAGGGATAGGGGAGTTCCAGAAAGGGTGAGGGGTTAACATGTCCGGGCGAAAGATTAGGGTGCTTTTGGCAAAGCCGGGTCTCGACGGGCACGACAGGGGCGCAAAGGTTGTTGCCCACGCACTCAAGGAAGCGGGGATGGAGGTAATATACACGGGGCTTCACCAGAGTGTTCCGAGCATCGTGAAACAGGCCGTCCAGGAAGATGTGGATGTGATCGGTCTCTCCATCATGTCGGGGGCTCACATTCCGATCTGTAGGAAACTCATGAAAATGATAAAGGACGAAGACTTCGATAGGGTCAAGGTTGTGGTGGGAGGCGTCATTCCCAACCGGGACATCCCGGTACTCGAGGAGCTGGGGGTGAGCGGGGTCTTTCCAGGGGGTACCAAGTTCGGGGAAATAGTCGAAGCTATAAGGAACCTGTGTGGTGGTGGAGGGAGTTGAGTTTCCCTGAGCCGAGCCGTAAACCATATGGAAGAGCCTTAACAAGCGAAAAGAGGGGATCATGGGAGTAGCTACATATATGAAGGATGAGAAGGATGCCATACAGGAGGTCATTCTCCAGTCCGGAATAAGGGTCAAGGCAGTCTATACCCCGGAGGATCTTGAAAGGGTAGGGTTTGATTACCACGAGGACCTGGGGGATCCAGGAGAATTTCCCTTTACGAGGAGCCTCCATCCCCTCGGATACAGGAGCAGGAACTGGACGACCAGGCAGTATACGGGGTTCGGCACACCCGAGGAGACCAACGAGCGATTCAAGCTGATGATCTCCCACGGGCAGACGGGGCTTAACGTGGCCTTTGATTTACCGACCCAGATGGGATATGACTCCGATGACCCGATGGCAGAGGGTGAAGTGGGTCGGGTGGGGATGGCGGTTGACACATTGAGGGACTTCGAGATCGCCTTCAAGGACATACATCTGGATCGTATCGGTACGGGCCTGACCATCAATGCCGTCGCAAGCGTCATGCTGGCGATGTACCAATCAATGGCTGAGAAATTCGGATACAAAAGGTCCCAGATCTCGGCGACACCCCAAAATGATATCCTGAAGGAGATCGTGGGCAGGGGGGCATGGGTGTATCCGGTCGAGCCGGCCGTGAGGCTCATAGGCGACACCATTGAATATTCCATGAAGGAATTGCCAAGGTGCAACCCTGTCTCGGTTTGCGGGTATCACATCAGGGAGTCCGGTTGCACGCCGGCCCAGGAGATCGCCTATGCCTTCATGATTGCCTTCGCTTATGTCGACGAGGTGATTCGCAGGGGTTACAGGGCGGAGGACTTTGTGGGTCGATTCACCTTCAATCTGAACGTCTACGGCAACCTGTGGGAGACCGTGGCCAAATTCAGGGCGGCCCGAAAGCTGTGGGCTAAATTATTGAGGGAGAGATACGATGTCCAGAACAAGAAGGCCCTTTTTCTGCGGGGGATCTTTGGCGGGGGAGGATCCGGCCTGACAAAGCAACAGCCGGAAAACAATATCATCCGAGGGGCTTATTATGCCCTGGCTGCCGCTCTCTCAGGGGCCCAGACCACAGCCCTTTGTTCCTTTGATGAGGCCTATACCATCCCTACGGAAAGGGCAGCCCTCTTGTCCCTAAGGACCTTCCAAATACTCATGGAGGAGATCGGCCTCAGGGATACGGTCGATCCCCTGGCAGGCTCCTATTTTGTTGAAACCCTGACCAAAGAAATGGAAGAAAAGATCCTGGAGGAAATGGAAGCCATCGAGAAGCTCGGTGGTATGGTGGAGGCGGTTTCCTCGGGCTACATACAGCGGGAGGTGGCCAGGCAGGCCTATGACTATGAGAAGAAGCTCCAGGAAGGGAAGGTGATGAAGGTGGGGGTCAACAAATACACCGAAGGGGTGGATATGGAGGTGGAACTGCATGAATACAACGAAGAGTGGGCCCAATTGCAGATAAAGAGATTGAGGGAAATCAAGAAGACAAGGGATAACCAAAAGGTCGGGGAATCGTTGAAGGCCCTTGAAACGGCTGCTCGGGGAACTGAAAATGTTATGCCCTATCTGGTGGAATGTTGCCGGTATTACGCCAGCGTGGGGGAGATGGCGAATGTGTTTAGAGATGTGTTCGGGGAGTTCAAGGAGCCCGGCATTTTCTAGAGCCAGCTAAGCTAGTTCAGGAGAGGGGAGGTGAGAAAGCAATTCGGTGTTGGGGAAACTACGGATGAAAACTTTTTTAGGGAGGAGGCAAGATATGAAGAAAACAAGCATTCTTTCCATTGGCGTTATCCTTATTGCATTATTAACGCTCTTCTGGGCGGGTACTCCTGCAAACGCAGGGCCCATAAAACTGAGCTATGCCAACTTTCCCCCTGCTCCCACCTTCCCTTGCGTACAGATGGAGCGATGGAAGAAGGAAGTGGAAAGGAGGACAAAGGGCAAGGTGTCCATTGACACCTTTCCGGGGGGGACCCTGTTGGGCGCAAAGAACATGATGGACGGTGTCATAGCAGGGACTGCAGACATCGGAAATCTCTGCATGGCGTATCAGCCGGGAAGATTCCTGGTGACCAACGCGACAAGTCTGCCGCTAGGGATACCAAATTCCCTGGTGGGAAGCCTGGTCCTTTGGGACCTCTACAAAAAGTACCGCCCAAAGGCATTCTCAAAGGTCAAGGTATTGACCATGTTCACGACTGCCCCCTCAAATATCATGTCAAAGATACCAATCAAGACCCTGGAGGACATCAGGGGGGTCCCCATCAGGGCCTCTGGAGGAGCAGCCCAGATCCTCAAGGCGTGGAATGCCAACCCCGTTGGGATGCCCATGCCACAGACCCCTGAAGCCCTGCAAAAGGGCGTGGTGAAAGGGCTCTTTTCGTCCCTGGAGGTCATGAAGGATTTCAAATTCGCGGAGCTTTGCCGGTACGTGACCGTGACCGATGCCGTGGTCTATCCCTTTGCAGTGGTCATGAACATGGACAAGTGGAACTCCCTGCCCAAGGACGTCCAGGAAGTCATGGAGGGCCTGGGGCCCCAGCAGGCAGCGTGGACAGGGGTCTACATGGACAACCATGTGGAGGAATCCATAGCCTGGTCCAAGAAGAATTACGGTGTCGAAGTGATTAAACTGTCTGCCGCGGAAAAGGCCAGTTGGGACAGGATGCTTGAGCCCATAACCAATAACTGGGTAAAGGATGTAAGCGGAAAGGGGCTTCCGGGGGCCCAGATCGTGGAGGATATTAGGGCGTTTACTAAGATGTACGCCGGTCAATAGTGATTTGATGCTCGAAGATAGCAATGGTTGCGGGCTCCCCTTAGGACGGGAGTTCGCAACCATTCATTTCTGGTTTACAATGGAATTCGTCTGGGGTGAAGGGAGGAAAAACCGTTAACTTTGGCGCCTTGGTTTTTCGTAACATTTTAGCCGTTTGAAAAGCGATTCAGAGAACTCGGTGATGGACGAACGGGGGTGATGATGCCTTTTCTTGCGTTCCGAGCCTCCCGGGCTGGTCTTTTCTGCG
>JAFDHO010000154.1 GCA_019308745.1 Deltaproteobacteria bacterium | reverse complement strand
CCCCTTTTCGTGGCAGCGGCCATGTCGGTCACCGAGAGACCGGACGTATTCGTCCCAAATATGGCCTCCGGCTTACAGATGCCGTCCAACTTTGCAAAGACCTGCTTCTTCAATTGGAGGTCTTCCGGCACCGCCTCCTCGATCAGGTCACAGTCCTTGAGGTCCTCCATTCTCATGCTGGTACGGATATGCCCCATCACCCTGTCTTTGTCTTCCTGGGCCATCTTGCCCTTTTCCACGCGGCCTGCCAGCCTCTTGTCGATGGATGCGACAGCCCTCTCCAGCATATCCTTACTCGTGTCCACCCCTGTGACGCCATAGCCTGCCTGGGCAAAGACCTGCATGATTCCTGTTCCCATTTGCCCGCAACCCAATACGCCTACTCTCTTTATTTCCATGGCCAACCCCCCTTTCTTACTGAAACCGTCCTCCAATCCTTTTGCAAGAACCCCGCATTGTTCCAAGGCCCTCTCGGCCCCAAAGTTCGATCATCCCACAAAACTCGGCTTTTGGATGGCAAAGTAAAAAGCTTCAAGTAAGTATTCAAGTTGAGCCTGCCAAATCCCGCCCTCGGACCTGGATTCCGGATCTCATCCGCCTAAGGCGGATCCGTCCGGAATGACGGCCTTTGTTACGGTTCAGCGTCTCTCGCAAGGGCGCTGGCCCGGGCGTCTTTCTTGTGCCAGGGCACGGGGGCTGCGAGGTTCCCTTCGGGCCACCTGGAGCAGTTGACCTTTTCCATCCGGGAATCCGCCTCTAGGCACCAGTTGCATGCGGTGCACTGGACGATATCCTTGTCCTCTCCCTCCTTTGCCTTTTTCGGAAAGTCAGGGTCGCAAAGCAGGGCGCGGCAAAGACCTATGATGTCCGCCTTTCCCTGCTCGAGAATCCTCTCGGCCTGTTTTGGTGTCCTGATCTTTCCGGCAGTGACGATGGGCACGTCGTAACCGGCATCCCTCACTGTTTGCCTGATCGGTTCTGCCAGGTAGACATGGGTCATGTCCGGAAACCACCACTCCGGACTCATTCGGTGCCCGCTGTACCCGGACATCGGATCCGGAGGAGTATTTGCCGGTGGAGTCGGGGCATCTTCGAAGCGACTCCCCGCAGAGACACTTATGTAATCTGCCCCGAGTTCCGCGAACTTCTTTGCTATTCGGGTACTCTGGAGCAGGGTCGTCCCGCGGATCGTAAAATCCTCACCATTGATCCTCACCCCCAGGGGGAAACCATCGCCCACGTCCCTTCGTACAGCCTCGTACACCTCGATGGGCAACCGCATCCTGTTCTTGAGAGAAGGCCCGCCGTATTCGTCGGCCCTATCGTTGGACAGGGACAGGAAGGAAGACAGGGTATAGGCATGGGCCATGTGGAGCTCGATGAAATCAAATCCAGCAGCGACCGCCCTCTTTGCGGCATTGACGTGTTGCTCCACTATCACGGGCAGGTCCTCGGGCTTGAAATCCGTCACCTTCTGCCGCCAACCGCTCCTGGAAATCTTCAGGAAGTGCATAATCTGAATCCCCAGCTTGGGCTCCGCACTTGCCTCCCGAATGGCGGCTACCAAACCCTTGAGTTCTTCCGTGAAGCTGTCGTCGCTGATCCGAAGGTTGTAGGAACTCCTCGAGGGGAGGACCACTGCGGCCTCAACCACAATGGACCCGACTCCTCCCATAGCTTCCCTCTGGTATCGCTTCTTGAGCTCATCTGTCACATGCCCGTCCTCCGTGGCGAGCCCCGAAACCATGGATGTCCTCATTATCCTGTTGGGAAAGGTGACTCCCTTGAGGGTAATGGGCCTAAAGAGACTTGGGTATTTCATTATTACCTCCTCACATCTTTCGCATTCTTCTTGAAATGGGGTGTTCCATCGACCTGCTCTCAGCCACCTGGAAGACCCTTCTCGATCTTTAACAGGCCTGGAACAACTCTTCGTCGAGACATTACTCGACAATCATTTCCCCTTATAGGTCGGTTTCCTTTTTTCAATAAAGGCTGAAAGACCTTCTTCTGCGTCCTCTGAAAGGGCCACCTCCCCGTAGGACTCCATCTCCAGTTTGAGCCCTTGTTCCAGGCTGAGCTCAAGGCCCCTGTCCACTGTCTCCTTTATGGCCCGAACAGCCAGGGGACCATTGGAAAGTATCTTGTCGGTGAGATCTTTGACCTCCTCCTCGAGTCTATCCTGGGGACACACCTTCTCGACCATCCCATACCTGAAGGCCTCTTCGGCCGTGATTATCTGCCCTGTCAGCATCATGTATTTTGCCCTTCCCGTGCCTATGAGTCTCGGAAGGAGCTGTGTGCCACCGTATCCCGGAATGAGTCCGAGTCGGGCCTCAGGGAATCCGAACCTGGCATTCTCCGATGCGATCCTGATATCGCAGGACAGGGCCAGTTCGCACCCTCCCCCCAAGGCATAGCCGTTTACCGCGGCAATGACCACCTTCGTCGATGACCGGATCCTGGAAAAGACCTTCTGGCCCTTCTCCACCCTTCCCGGCCTCTTCCCACCCGCGTCCTTGATCTCCTTGATATCCGCCCCGGAGACAAAGGCCTTGCTCCCGGCCCCGCTGACAACCACGACCCTCACCTGATCGTCTCTATCAAGCTCCTCAAATATCTCCTCGAGCCTCTCCAGGACGCCCCTGTTCAAGGCGTTATAGGCCGCTTCCCTGTTTATGGTAACCCTGGCCACAGGGCCTTCTCTTTCCAGAAGGACGTCCACGGTCAACCGCTCTCTCTACTTATCTTTTCCTCTATGTCCTTCTTCAGGATCTTCTTGTCCGCCTTTCCGGCAGCAGTCAGGGGAATCTCATCCACGAACTCCATGCGAGCAGGGTAGAGGATCCGTGAAGCCTCTTGCTCCTTGAGGTATTCCACGATGTCCTCGGCTCCCAGGGAAGACCCCTCCACCCGCTTGATGTAAGCGCACACCTGCTCACCCAGGTCTGGGTCGGGCATGCCCACCGCTGCCACGTATTCCACCTGAGGGTGAGACGAAATGAGGTCTTCAACGTCTCTGGCAGCGATATTCTCGCCGCCCCTTATGATAATATCCTTTATCCTCCCCGTGATCCTTATGTTTCCCTCCTCGTCAATGATCGCCAGGTCACCCGTGCGAAAAAACCCGTCGGGGGTAAAGGCGTCCTGATTTGCCTGGGGATTCTTCAGGTACCCCGTAAACACGCCCGGCCCCTTGGCAGCCAACTCGCCCTCCACACCAACAGGAGTGGGGCCTCCTTCCGGGCCAAGGGTCCGGAAGTCGTCATAGGGGCATACGGGTCTCCCGATGGTCTGACAGCGTATCTGGAGGGGGTCCGAAGGTCGGGTCTGGGAACAGGGGCCCTCAACCATACCAAAGGCATTGGTGTAAAGGCATCCGAGCTTTTCTTCCGTATCCTTGACCAGATCGGGGGGACTGTTTGCCGCACCCACGTATATCTTCTTCAAGGACCCCAAGTCATAATCCTTCAGGTTCTCGAAGTTGACATACCTGCTTATCAGCGTGGGTACGAGCCCCGTACAGGTCACCTTTTCATCCTGTATGAGCCGGCAAAAGTCCTCGGGATAGGTGGAATCCAGCATGACCATCTTGGCACCGTGGAAGACGGAGCCCGTCACAGTCACAAGGAGAGCCAGGTTATGACCCACCGTGGTTGCTACGAGGCACGTATCCGTTACATTGAGATCCCAGGCCTTTGATTTGTACTCGATGTTACAGATGTAGTCATTGTGGGTCCTCGGGGCCCCCTTCGGGAGTCCGGTCGTGCCGCCGGATGGCAGGATCTGGCAGACATCTCCAGGCTTGGGACGAACCCTATCAAGGGTGTCTCGAATTGCCGAATGGCCGGCCCTCTTGCCGGTGATGGCCTCAAAGGACAGGCATCCGGCCTCCAGGTCGTCTCCGACCATGATGACCTTGTCCAGGGTGCTGTTCTGCTGCCTTACCTGTCGAATCAGGGGGGCATAGTCGATCTTGCGATAGTGGTCTGGGACTATCCAACCCCTCGGTTGAGTCAAGGTGGCCAGATGCACCACCTCCCTCGCCGTATGGTTCACTGTGAGCAGGACCATAACCAGGCCCGCCTTTTGCAGGGCGAAATAGGAAATGACGAATTCAGGCCAATTGGGCAATTGCAGCAGCACCGTGTCACCGGGCCTGAAGCCTTCTTCGAGGAGGTTAAAGGCCATTCTATCCACTACGGAACGGAGATCTCCGTAGGTGTATCTCGTGCCTCCCCCGACCAGGGCTTCTTTCAGTGGATAGAGGTCACTGGCCTTATCCAACATGTCTCCCAGGGTGATCCCGAGCCACCACCTGCGCCTGTCATAGAGTTCCGCAGCCTTTGGGTCATAGGGAGTGAAGCCTTCAAAAACCATTCTCCATCTCCTTGTCAAGAGGTCCCTTCCTCACTCTCCAATTCGTCGGGCGAGGTAGGCAATGAAATCATGGACGTCCTGTTGTCTCTGGCCCGCTCTGAGCCCCATCCTCCTCCTTATTCTCTCGTGCAGCTCAGTTCCCTGGTCTCTCTTTTCTGGGGATAGCTGGCCCGGGTCAATCCCTTCGTCGGAAAGGGCCCTTTTGAAATCATCGAGGTAGCCGGAAAGGGAATCGCCCTCCCAGGAGAGCTTGAAGAAGTGGTCCACCTTCTTTCCTTCCCTGGTGGACCGGTCCTTTTCAAGCCTGAACTCTTCCATGAAGGTGATCTTCTTGAGATCCAGGGGTCTCCTGATGACCTCTATAAGCTCGGGATAACCGTCTCCCCTGTTGAGGGAGAGGCGGCCCACATCCTCCGGGCGGCTTATGACGTAATAGCGGTTGATATCCGTGCAGGAAGGGGCCACCTCGAAGACCTCCTTCCACCCGTCATCCCATTCCAGAATGAGATACCTCTCTTGGCCGGGGTCTGTGCTTGGTTTGCTTGCAAAGGGCTGTCGAATGATCTCTTGTTGCAGATGAAGGGGCAAGCTCTCGAAGGGAACGGTGACCTCTGATCCGTCGTCAAATTCCACGGTTATGTTCCTGGGGCTGGGCCTGGGCATGGTACTTACTCCTTCTTTGTCAGGATACCTTTGAGCTCTTCAAAGGAATGGATCACCACGTCGGCTTTGGAATCACCGTAATCGATAAAGCCCTTGTACTGGATAGTCTTGAATCCCCTGTCATGGGCAGGATCTATGTCGGTCTCTGGTTTGTCACCGACCATGACGGCTTCATGGGGCTCGATCCCCCGCTCCCTCAGTTCCGCCGCAAGGACATCATACAGGGTCCCCTCCTTTTTAGTAAAGCCCTTATATTTGGGGTCAACCGTGTTCTCTTCCAGGTTGATTTTTCCCTGTGGTGTCACCAGCTCCTTGAAATACTTCACCAGGCCCCTCCGCTTCAAGAACCGGGAAACAATATCCGTACCAACAGGCCCCAGGGTCTTCTTCATCTCTGACACCACTTGTAGCTCAATGCCCTGACCCTTCAGGTAATCCAGGGCCTCGGTCAGCCCCTCTCCCATGTCCAGGAGGTCCTGCTCCAATTGTCCGAAGAGCTCAACGGCCTCGGGATCATCGTCCAGCACGTAACTGTATATCTCATCCCTGTGGCCTTCCTTGATGAGGCTGAAACTTCCGTATTTTTCTTTTAAAATCCTGTACTTCCTTATTTTCTCAGGGATGAGCTCCGGCTTTCCCAGGGTCTTGCACAGGTCACCGAACAACCTCGGGTTTCGCAGTCCCCCGGGTTCCATGATGCATTGACCGTAGTCAAAGCCACACCACTTGACTTCGAGTACCATGAAAAGTCCTTTCCTTGTGCGCGGGAGTCCCCATTCTCTGAATCCCGCGGGAGTCCGGAGAATGGGTCCGTTCCTGCAAGGGAGGCCGAGATCCTCGATTAGGGCATGGGGGGGAGCCTGAAGAGTTGCTCCAGGTTCTTGCCCAGTATCATGTCTATCTGTTCTTGGCTCAGCCCGGCCTGCTCTCCCAGGTCTTTGACCGACTTGATGGCCCCTTCCGGATCTCCCACCCGGTGTGCGTAGTCCGTACCGATACACATATGCTCGGGACCAACCCATTCAAGGCAGCATTTCATGGCAGGCAGGTAGAATGATGTCGTATCAGGATAGACCCTCTTTCTGTAAGTTTCATCCGGGGATTCTCCCAGTTCGACACCCCATTCTTTGCCATATCCCTTATAGGAATCCTGTAGTCTCCTGACAAAATAGGGGACCATGCCCCCAAGGTGCCCATGGACGATCTTCAGGTTTGGGTACTTTGCCATCACGCCCTGGAAGATAAGACTGACTACTGCCAGGCTGGTATCCAGCGTGTAGCCCCATAGCTGATAGGGTATCCTCACCTTGTCCATGACATCCCTGGTCATGGGAACCGCCGGATGCATCAACATGGGCAGGTCCCACTTGTCGGCAAGCTCATAGATGCCATGGTACTTCTCCAGGAAGATGGGCTCGAAATTGAAGTTTGAAAACATCTGAATCCCCACGCATCCCATCTCGTAGCATCTCTCGAGTTCCTTGCAGGCCTCATCCGGGTCCTGGTAAGGAAGGGATGCCAGGAAAAAGAACCGACCGGGGTAGTCCTCGGTCGCCTTCTTGAGTGCGTCGTTGCACTTCTTTGCCCAGTAGATCCCCTTATCCTTTTCCAGGGTCTCGGGACCCGGGATGGTCACGCTCAATAACTGGGTGTCAAGACCACCCGCATCCAGGTCCTTGATTCTCTCTTCCAGGTCATAGTGTCCGGCCCGGTCGATATGGGCCACGCAGACCCCTTCATACCACATCCTGTAATGGGTCCCACCGTCGTGGACCCCCCTTGGGGTCTGCTCTGAGCCCCTGCTGCACAGGTACTCCAGATATTCCTTGGGGTACCAATGGTTGTGTGCATCGACTGTCCTTTGTGCCATGCCTTCTCTCCTTTCATATACTGGTAGTTTATGGCCGCAACCAGGGGTCAGTCACCCTGGTTGTTTCTCCTGAGTACAGATGCCAAGCGCCAGTCCTGCTTGGCCAGTTTCTCCCAGAAATCCCTGTCACTGTCCTTCCAGTCGGGACCGAATTTCTTGTCATAAAAGGTTCCCAGCCTCTCGAGCCATCTGGTCCAATAATCACTGCCCTTTTCCTTTGCCTCCAGGACATCTCCGAGAAAGGTGGCTATCTTTGAGGTCTCTTCCTTCGGCACAAAGAAGGCAGCCCCTCTCTTGTAGGACTTGACCGTATCCTCCGGACTCAGGGCGTGGGCGGTCAGCATCACCGCCAGGATCTTTCTCTCGTTGGCAATGTCCAGGAGCTGATATCCGTTGACCCCCATGATGTCGAGAATGGCCAGATCGAACTCCTGGTTCTCCAACAAGTCCCGAGCCTCCTCAAAGGAACGGGCCTTGGCCAGGTCACACATGGACAATAAGGCCTCCAGTGATTCCAGCACATCCGGCTCGTCATCCACGATAAGGACCCTTTTGCCAGCAAGTAGTTTCTCTTCTTCCATGATTGATCTCTCCCTGGTTAGGGCTGAAAAGCTTGTTGGCTGTCTCTTACTGCCCGCTTTCTGTCAACGTCCTGATGTTTCTGCTCTGGAGGATGTAGAGTACCCCCCTCTCGTATGCCCACTCTATGTCTTGGGGGGCTCCGAACAGGGATTCAATCTTGAGACCTGTCTCGCCCAGTTCAAGAGCCTGCTCTTCGCTTAGGGTCGGTGCGTCCATTTTATCCGGGCTGACCGCCATTTCCCTTCTCCCCAGGCCCCTTTCTTCGTCAAAACAAATCATGAGGGTCTTCTTTGAGATACGACTGTCCTTCAACCTCAGGGGTTCCTTTTCTATGACATAGAAATCGTTCATGGACTTTCCGGAGACCACTGACTCACCCAGGCCCCAGTTGGCCTCCACGACCATCTCTTTCCTTATGCTCGTTATGGGATTGGCAGTGAACAGCACTCCAGCAACCTCAGAATCCACCATCTTCTGGACAATGGGGGCGATCAGCCCGAGTTTATGGTCGATATTCTTATGGTGGCGGTTCATCGTTGCCCTGCTTGTCCAAAGGGAGGCCCAACATTTCTTGATATGCTCTATTATTTCCTCCTCTCCCTTGAGATAATGGTAGGTATCCATCATGCCCGGGAAAGAGGAGATGGAGCTGCCCTTCACGGCCACGGAAGAACGCACCGCGACAAAGGTGGACTCCGGACTGTTCAATTCGCATAGTGCCATGCGGATCTCATCAAGGAGATCTGCCGGTATGGGAGCGCCGCTGATCATCTCCCTTATCGTCCCTGTCTTCTCCTCCATTGCGCCGAAGTCTTCGTAATCGAATCGGCTGGCCACGGCATCGATTCCCTCTTGCAGGCGGTTTTCGTTGACGTGATGAAGCAGGGCATCACTTGTGAGACAAAATCCTTGCGGGACATTGAAACCACCCCGTGTGAGCTCACCCAGATTGGCGGCCTTGCCTCCCGCCTCCTGGAAGTCCTTCCTGGTCATCTCCCCGAAGAAGCGAACGAATCTCCCCATTTGTGCCCCCTCTCTCCTCAGGCGGCCCTTTCTGCCCAATTTCCCATTGAGCTCTGCTGCCCGGATCCTCCTTGATCCCCCACCTATGTCACCACGTAAGCCCTCAACACCACTGCGTCTTGTTTCACTGGCCCGATAACTCCCCGGGATTGCTCTCCCATATGGAGCCCCGGCATGGAGCCGCTATTACAATATTGCAAAAAGGGTACCGCTGATAGCATTTCTTTATCTGTCTGATATTCCCGCGTTTATTCTGATATCCCCCTAAGCTCCTGTATTTGTGTGATAAGCTTCTAATAATACGAAATTACAGGATTTTTCAAGAAGAAAAGTGCCTCCTTTCTGCTGCATGCAGCAAGAAAATTGCGCAGCAGGGATTCGATGGGCCCATCCCCTTTCTGGGGTTCACTGAAAGATCCAAGGCAATCCTTCAAGAAAAGGGGGATTGGAAGAGTGCGCGACGGGCTGCATTCCCCAAAGGGCAAGCACTGGGATGCAATCAAAATAAAGAGAATATCAACCTTTCTTCCTTTGGAATGCACTCTCCCTGCGACAGGACGCGGTGTAACTGTGGTCCATCTGGATATCTCAGAATTCTGATGTTTCTTTATGGAATACTACTTCAATCTTGTGTTTCGATAACGATATAAGAGTCGAGTGTAACAAACCTTGGGGGTTTTAAACTTTCGAACCTAAAGATATCTATCCCTCTGTCCAACCAAATCCCGAGATTCTCCTTCTTAGCCTTTATGATAATTCTTCGAAAATGGGGCAGCGTTTTGCTCGGCTCAAGAATATTATATTGGATCTTGACTCCTTTTTTTCCGAAGTCCTCTGCCATTCTCTTAAAATCGCTTTGAATATTGTCAATACCTTCCGTTGCAGTAGTGGTAATTTGTATATTCAGCCCATCCGAAGAGGCCTTTCCCTCTAATGCATCCAGGAGCATCTCAAGGCTTTTAAACTGGTATATGTTACGAATGAAACGATCGTAAATCTCCACCTTCTTTATGGAATCTGGGAGGGCAGGAAGCAAAATATTTTTCCAGCTGTGATCCATACCGCCTTTGATTTGAAGTACCCTCGTGCCTTGAAGCAGCTTATTGAAATCTTCCAGATACCATCTTCTGGTTGAGCTGTCATTCGCCAGGCTTTCTAAGGCTTCTTTCACGTTAGAAGTGAATGCGCCTAAAACCGATACTTCAATGTCTGAAACCCCCTCGAATGGATTCTTGTCTCGCGGCCAGCGAACGACATACGCTCCTTCTTCTATTTCAACGTATGTATTGATGTTAATCATCTTTTCTTTCAATATGCTGAAGATGTCGATATTGGGTCGTAGTTGAGATTAACTGTTTACTTTTTTTAAGGACGTTTTTTCCGTTAATAATGGTAAATCTTCGTAATAACAGCATGTTATATCATAAAGAAACGATGACCCGCGTTAT
>JAFDHO010000153.1 GCA_019308745.1 Deltaproteobacteria bacterium | reverse complement strand
GCTTGGAGCGTTGGAATGCATTCCTTGCTCTGATCGAGCGCCACACCCCACTGGATAGATCCTGGCTTGCTCTGGGCATAGAGCCTGGCGGCCTTCACGATTTGATCTCTGGGTATCCAGGTAATCTCTTCCACCCTCTCTGGAGGATATTCTTGAACTCTTTCTCGCATCTCTTGGAATCCGTGGGTCCATTCTCGCACAAAATCACTATTATAAAGGTGTTCGTTGATAACGACATTCAACAATCCCAGGGCAAGTGCACCATCTGTTCCCGGCCTAATCTGTAACCAAACGTCGGCCCTGGAGGCGAGCCAGGTCTTCCTTGGGTCCACGACGATCAGTTTGGATCCACGCTTCAGGCACTCGACTATCCAGGGGCCGCTGAGCCCGTCCGCACTTGAAACAACAGGGTTGTTCCCCCACACAAGGATGCACCCGGGTCTCTTCCATTCGGCATTATCGTAGCGGTCAGGAAAGAATTGAGAGCAATCCGCCACTGCCCTCTCTCCCATCATCATCCTTTGGAGGACGACTTTCGGCCTGTAGCAGGCGGCCCCGTAAAGGGGCCCCCAGCAGGTTGTGTTGGGGCTCCCGTAGGAGTGCGCGAGTCGGTGAATCCAATAGGGGAGATCCCGAGCGGTACCGGTACAAAAGATCACGGACTCTGGCCCAAGCCTCTCTTTTATATCTAGAAGCTTCATTGAAATGATCTCAAATGCCTCTTCCCACGAGATACGTTTCCAGGCCACCTCTCCCTTGGCGCGAATCCTTCTCATGGGATATGTGATTCGGTCAGGGTTGTAGACCACCTGGGGCAATACCTGGCACCTGGGACACAGGCGCCCCTGATTAAAGGGGAAATGGGGATCACCCTCGACCTTTACAAGCCTTTTGTCTTTCACATAGAGCAAGACGCCACAGCCTGAATGACATCCGGGCGCGGTCCTTGCTATGCTCCGGACCACTTCCATCCCATCTTCTTGCCATCTCCAATGTCTCTTTCCGGTCTCCATCACTTCTTGTCTCTCAATGGAAGCCCAAAAGGCGTAAGAACGCCCTTGTGCCGTCCGTACACTAATCCCCAATCCCTAGATAGGCCTTCTTTATCTCTTCATTATCAGCCAGGACCTTTGCTTCCCCTTCCAGGACTATTCTCCCCACTTGCAAGACGTAGGCCTTGGCAGCGAGATTGAGCGCCATTCGAGCGTTTTGCTCAACCAACAAGATACTCACGCCCTGCCTGTTGATGTCCTCGATAATCTTTCCCACCTGAGCTACCAGTAGTGGCGCCAGTCCCATGCTCGGCTCATCCATCAAGAGAAGTCTGGGCCTGGCCATGAGCGCTCTAGCCGTGGCCAGCATTTGCTGTTCACCCCCGCTGAGGCTGCCGGCCCGCTGGCGGAGCTTTGTCTTAAGCACGGGGAAATGTCCATAGATGTTATCCAGGTCTCTTGCTATCCCCTGCTTGTCCTTTCGCAGGTGAGCGCCGAGGAGAAGGTTGTCCCACACCGTCATAGGGGCAAATACCATCCTTCCTTCGGGGATATGGCCAATACCCAGCTTCACGATCTCATGTGCCTTCTTGTCGTTAATGCGCTCTCCCTTGAAGAAGATGTCACCCGAAGAGGGCCTTTTCGATCCTGATACAGCCCTGAGGGTTGTGGTCTTTCCAGCGCCATTTGCACCAATCAGCGTCACTATGGAGCCATCTTCAATGTCTAACGAAATGCCCTTCAACGCTTCCGCCTTGCCGTATTGGATCCTCAGGTTCTTGATTTCAAGCAGCATTCGCGACAGCTTCCTCTTTTCCCAGGTATGCCTCGATCACGTTCTTGTCTTTCTTTATTTCCTCGGGCTTCCCCTCGGCGATCTTTTGCCCGAAATTTAGTACAACGATCCTGTCACACAGGTTCATCACAGCCCTCATGTCATGTTCCACCAAGACAATCGTTATTCCCTTGTCTCGAATTTGTCTGATGAGCTGGATCATCACCTCTGTTTCCCTGGGGTTCATGCCGGTGGCCGGTTCATCCAGTAGAAGTAGCCTTGGTCCCGTTGCCAAGGCCATGGCAACGCCCAGTATCCTTTGATAACCATGGGGCAGGTTTTCTGCCAGGTCGTCTTTCAAAGGGGCCATGCCTACAAATTCCAGTATCTCCAGGGCCCTCTCCCTCAGTTCCCTTTCCTCCTTCCGGGCCGACGGCGTGCGAAATATCCTCTTCAGCAAACCAGTACGATAGCTCATATGGTATCCGGTGAAAACGTTGTCGAGGACAGAAAGCTTCATAAATAGGGTCGAAGCCTGAAAGGTGCGGCTTATGCCCAGGCTCGCCACATCATGTGCCTTCAATCCTGAAATGTCCTGGCCATCGAAAAGGACCTGTCCACTCGTGGGGGGGTAGAAGCCGCTCACCGCGTTGAAAAATGTAGTTTTTCCCGCCCCGTTGGGACCGATCAACCCCAGTATCTCGGAGCGATTGACCCAAAGGTCCAGCTCATTGACAGCAGCCAGTCCCCCAAACCACTTGCTCAGTTTCCGCACCTCTAACATTATCAATACGCCCTCTGCCTCTGTTTTGGATTGCAATGCTATGTAGTCCCCCTGATTAGTGCAAGAGATCTTTTTGCGGGCCTATCCCTTTCGTCGCAATAACTTTGTCAATCCCAAAAGACCGCTTGGCAGAAATATGATCAATAAAACGATTAGGACCCCTGTAAATATCGGCTCAATTCCTTCCGTGACCCGCAGGAACTCCGGGACAAAGGTCATGATGAGCGAACCTACCGCCGGGCCTAGGATTGGAAATTCTATACTGCCCAAAATCGCATAAACATGGACATATATGGTCTTGAAAGGCCCAAAAGTTGCCGGTACGATAGCCCCGTAGTAATGTGCATAAAAGCTTCCCATTAATCCCGCCATTGTTGAAGCGATGACAAATGCCAGCAGCCTGTAGCGGAAGAGATCGATCCCCAGGGACTCTGCCAGACGGGGGCTCAAGCCAATGGCCCGCCATGCCCTGCCTGCCCAGCCGGAGTAAAAGGCAGCAAGGGTGAGGACGATCAGCAAGACCAGGAATAGCATCAGGTAGAAGAAAAGGATCTTGGAGGTGGAAGTGAATGTGAGAGAGCCCGCAAAAGGTATGGGTATAGGTTCCGGATGAGGGATACCCACAAGCCCAACATATCCTCCAAAGATCTTGAATGTGCCAAATACCAGGAGAATGATAAAGCCGAGTGCGAGCGTCTGGATGATAAAACCAAACCCTCCTTGCTTGACCAGGAGGACACCGATAAGGGCTGCTACGACACCTGTGACAGCAGCCGCTGCTGGCATTGCGAGCCAGACGGGTAGCCCCAGACGCAATGTCAGGAGGGCAGAAGAATAAGCCCCAATGCCCCAGAAGGCGGCAATGGCTAAACTAATGAGGCCAGTCCTCAGCATGAGGATAAAAGTCATTGCCAGTACGGCATTGATGCCCACCATAATGAGAAGATGAACATAGTAGGGGTTTCGCACGACAAGGGGAAGACATGCCGAGAAGACTATTAGAATGACTGTCCCTGGGATCTTCCCTATACCCATATCAATCGCTCTCGTGGGTCAAGATACATTCGAAATAAGGGGGCTCCGTTAGTCTCCCTAATTCCTCCATGGTACCCAAGCCAGCTAGGAGAGAGGAATGTCCTCCGGTTCACCGAAGAGGCCTCCGGGCCTAAAAAACAGAATGACGGCGATGACGGCAAAGAAGATGATTTGGGCTACACCGCTGCCGATAAAGTATTGGCCAAAACTCAAGGTTAGACCCAGTATCAGCCCTGAAAGGATAGCACCCGGCATGCTCCCCACCCCACCAAGCATGACTACCAGTATGATAAGAAGGGTGACACCCCCCATTTTCGGGGAAACGGCGAAAACCGGTGCCATTACCCCCCCGGCAAACCCAGCCAATGCGCAACCCACGGCCATGGTCCCTAAGTACGTCAAATTAGCATTGATGCCTTGCAACGAGGCCACATCCGCATTGAATGAGACCGCACGCATGGCACGACCGATTTTGGTCTTCTGAAGCAGCAGGTGCAGACATATCAACACAGCCAAGGTAAGGACTATGAGGACTATTTTTTCATAGGAGATCCGAATGACTCCAAGCTCCAGCATGCCCCGGATTACCGACGGAATGCCCCTGGATTCTGTCCCAAAGACGTAAAAGGCAGCTTGGGACATCAGCATCATGAGGCCTATAGCAGCGACGATATTGGTCAAGAACTGCTGCTCTTTGAATTGGATGTGATGGAAAATGATCTGGTAGACAATGGCCCCAAGTATTCCTGTGGCTATGGTCGAAGCGGACACGGCCAAGAGGAATGGGAGCTTCATGGGCACCATGAGCCCCCACACGATCCAAGCACCCAGCATATAGAACTCACCGTATGCGATAAACAAGATTCTGGAGATGCCCAGAATGAGATTAAAACCAGAAGCGAGGAGTACGTAGACCAACCCCATGGCAAGTCCGTCGATAACTAACTGTGTCAAGATTGACGGCATATCCACTTTTTACTTACACCTGGTGCGGAGAAGACCCGCGACTAGTATCTAGACGGGCTGTTGCCCAAATCCAGACAACCATGATGGTGCTCTGATATACCCTATCTCGGGATAAAGCAAACAAGACGATTTAGGCAACAGCCCGTAGAGAAACGTGGAAATATTGGATAAGCGGGATTGAGCTGCCCGGGTCCTGGCTGGCTAAACCCCGCCCGAAAACTCTGTCGACATCGTCCCCCTTGAAGACCCCTGGATCATTTCTTACCCGCAAAGAACAAGTTCAGGTACTTGAGTCCCTGTTCGATAGGAATGTTTTGTACTATTTCGAATTTGCCTGCCTTTATTCGACCAATATTGACCTCGTAAAGGGCATCAACAGCCCTGGGGTTGTTTAGATCCGGACGGCTGATTGTCATGGCCCGGGCCTGGGGGGTGACAAATCTCATCCCCTTGGCTATGTGGTTTGCCACTTTCTCAGGATCCAGGCTTTGAGATTGTCTCAGCGCCTCGATGAGCAAATACCAGGTATTGACGTGCAAGACCTCAGGGTTATCCCATTTCCCGTACTTGGCAATATATATGTCACGAAACTCCTGCGAAATCGGTGGCGGGGAGGGCATTTCAGTACCGGCAACCGATCCCAGCATCCCCTCGACATAGTCCAGAGAAATAACCTTTTTGATATTACCCGGGCTCAGCGTGACATAAAGAAATATTTGACCATCCCAGCCGGCTTCCCTCATACCTTTCATAGAAAGGGCGTCCTGAACTGGCCCCCCGGCACACGTGGTAAATACGTCTGGGTTGAGGGTTTTGAGCCTGGTTGCGATGGCGCTGAAGTCCGTGGTATCCGGAGGGTAAAAGATTATGTCCAGGATCTTCTGTCCGAACACCTTGCAAAGCCGGCGAAGGTTTTCGGCCTCTGCATGCCCCTTCAAATCGTCGGTGAAAACCGACCCAACAGTCCTCATATGGGGATACTTCTCGGAGAACCACGCCCATGCTACCGGTGACATAGTGTTCAAGGAGGATGCCTGAAACACATACTTGTACTTCGGGCTTCGGACAACAGGCGAAGGGGACGTGCACACCACAAGCACCTTGTTGGCCTCCGTAACAGGAAGCCAGGCATCTGCCGTCTCATCCCCGAGGATGAACTTGACTTTGTCCCGATAGATCAACCTTTCAACAGCGGCGCGGGCGGTTTCGGCCTGAAACTTACTGTCATACACTATCAGTTCGATCGTATACCTTTCCCCTTTAATCTCTAAGCCGCCTTTCTTGTTGAAAGCCGGTATCACAGCGTCAAGCTCCCGTTTGCATTGCACTCCCAGTGGAAATTCGAAGTTGAGCAGGGCTCCTATCTTCAGGGTCTTTGCCCAAACCCCGTTGGGAGCAGCAAAACCCACCATGACCAATCCCACTAGGGCCCCCCAAAACCATGTTGAGAGTTTTTTCCTTTCCATGTCGACCTCCTTTTTTTCGGGTTTGCACCTAATAAACACAGTTATTGAGGCTCATTTCCTGAAACACAGATGGCCTCATGCCCCCTTTTGTTTCGAAAAACACCTGGCACCCCAGGCAAAATCCCCTTTTCCTTGCTGCCTGCCCTCAACCAAGCGGCGGCTGGTATTGGGAGAGGGTTGCAGCCAATGCAAAGTTAAGATTAGTTACCGGTAAACAGGGCATCATTGGATTGGGGACTATGAAAGCTTTGTTTTCCATCGGCTCCTTCTCCATCCCTAAGAGACTTCTTCTTGCAGTCCGGTGTGCTTTGTATAGTTTTCCTCGTAGCTAGAAGCGTTAGGGGGTAACAACCAGTAATAGAACGGGATTTCCCCTATTTTGACCTGCCCCTCTTCTCGCCTAATCGTGACGAACTTGTTCCACTCCGGGGGGTCTAACTCCGGATAGTCCACCCGTTTAAAGTCCAGGATTGCACCGCTTGCCCTTCTGGCAAGGGATGCATGTATTATCATTTCACTGACAGTCAACCTTGAAAAGACTTCCAGGGCGCGTGCCAGCTCATGAGGGTTCCTCGCGTAGACATTTGCAGCCTCGCTCTCCCGGATACTGTTCAGCCACCACAACCCTGTCTTCAAGACCTCTTCACTCTTATACTCGCCGCAATAGTCCTGCATAATTCGGCAGATGCCGGCCTGGAGCTCCTTCCAGCCGATCCCTCCTTTTCTCCTTACCGGCAAGTAAACCCGTTCCTTTTCTTGAGCCACCTGCTCTCGGTCAACCAGCGGGTCGGGTGCCTGACTGACATAGGATGCAGCTTTTCTCCCTGCGTATCTGCCGGTGGTTGCAGCGGTTGCATGATTGGCCCCACCGGCCAGCACCGTTCCCGCAGCATACAAACCTTCCAGAGTGGTCCGAAGGTCCCAGTCGAATACTACCCCGCCGCAACTTACAAATCCGGCCTCACGCCATTGTGGAGGCCCCATACTTAGCCACCAGGGCCCCCAGGTAGAATACCGGTCCGGAGGTAAGACGGTCGCCTGGAGCATATCCTTATCCGGGTCGAACCCGGCACTGGTATAGTTCATGTATATCGGAATGCGAGTCTTGCCTTCGTTCCCAACCATCAGGCCGAAGATGGCCCTTCGCTCATGTTCCGGCATGCTAGGCAAATCAGCATACAAGGGAAGGCTAAACTCCCCTTTCTTGATCCGCCCGGGCAAATCAGGAATGATACGCGGTCCCTGAAATTCGGGAGGCGTACCAGGCGGGGGATTGAGCACAAAGAACTTCTGCTCAGGGGCAGGCCGATATCTTTCAGACAGCCTTTTCAGTATCCTTCCATCTCTGTCCACCCAGGGGACTTCCTTTCCCTTGGCGTCAACAATATTGCAGGCAAACCAAGTGTTGTGGGCATTACCGGTGCCATAGGGGGGATACCGAAAACCGCCAGGATCCGGGATGCTGCCTTCCATCAAAGTGAACTCGGCCCCTGCCTCCCACGCGATGGCATGGCCGTCACCTGAACAGTTGGGGTCACTGAATTTGGCTGCGTTGCCCTGCAGCTCCGTGGAGAATATCCAAAGCCCGGTGGGCTGAGCAGTAGCAAGAATGGTGGCCTTTGACTTGAAAACGTAGAATTCCCCGGTTCTCATGTTCACCCCTGTAGCACCGACCACCCGGGCACCTTGCTTGCCTCCTTCGTTGAGCAGGCTGGTCACCATTATCCGCTCATACATGGAAACGCCTAGCTTCTTCAATTCCCTGTACAGGCACGGCTTGACGTTTGCTCCCTGAACGCGTATGCAATGTTTGTTCTCGTAATCATAGGCAAACATAAGCTTGGTCTTCTCGTCCCGAAACTCGGCCCCCACGAATTCATCGTCAACATCCCTGACTTTGACCCCCATCTTCTCCACGTCAAGCAGGGCGTCGTAGCTTTCCTTGCAAAGGATGTAAAAGGCGATGCCGTTGCCATATTCGCTGGTAACTCCATGACTGTATCCCTTTATGAACTCCATCATCTCTTCCGGGGTAATCCGGGAGCAAGGGTTGGTAACAGCACCGTGCCAATGGTCAACTCCAGCCCCGCCCGAACCACTCCTGACAATGGGGGCCTTGTCGACCACCGCGACCTTCGCTCCCCTCTTGGCCGCGTTGATCGCGGCGTGACAACCCGCGATACCCCCACCAATGATCAAAAGGTCAGCCTCAATCTCATTCTCCTTACCATAATTCACCGGGTAAGGCCATTCCATGGCATTCTTGTATTCGTTTTGTGGGTAGACAGACATCCCTACCTCCAATACGAATTGAATAGGCTTATATATGATATATTGAGTTTAAGCCCTGTTGCACCTATCCCCAGCTAAGGATAAGGGGCGAGGCTTTCTCGGGCGTCAATGTCACGGCGTCTTCAGGGCATTCGATGGTGCACCATCCGCAAAGCATGCAATCTTCAGGATATCTTATAACGGCTTTCTCGGTTTCTTTATCCAGCCTCAGGACATCCATTGGACAGCTTAATACACATATCCCGCATCCAGTACAACGCGCCTCGTCAATTTTCTCTATGGCCATCTGCCAAATCTCCCCCAGCCAAAGGACAGTCACTCATTAACAGGCCGTTGCCCAAAGCACGACAACGATGGTGGTTAGCCCCTTGGGAATTCTTTTCACAAGGCTCAATCAAATTCCTCCCAGGTGTCGGCAAAGGCACCAAACATTTAAAGGAAGGCCTCAATAGCCCCAAAAGATCATCTCCGCCGGAGTCTCCCTCTCTTATGCCTGTTAGGAGACGACTATGAGGATTATGGGGGCGCATAAAGCATCAGGGCGAATATTGAGCCTTTTGAAAAGAACTCCCAGGGGGCACCGCAGTGCCTTGATAGTTCCTCTCCGGGGGTAAAGCAAACAAATGATTTGGGCAACAACCTGCTAAAAGAAAACTGGTATGCGATTAATATACAACTCATCATATGGTTTCGATAGGTCAGGCCACCACTCCCTGGGAACAGGTTTTTTTGACAGGACCATCTTTCCCTCTTCTTCCCTAATGGTGACCCAGGCGAGCCAATCAGGGTCTACCCTCCCAGGGAAGTCCTCCCGATAATGGGTCCCCCTGCTTTCTTCCCGGAAAAGGGAGGCCCTCAACTTCATCTCCGCATTAAGCACCATGTTTTCTGTCTCGACCGCCAGGCGCAGTTCGTGGGCATCTTTGGCCATCAGCCTTGGCACCAGGTGATCTCTCATGAACTCCACAAAGGTAAGGGCCGCCTTCAGGCGCTTTTCATGCTTGATGTAGAGAACGAAGTAAGGGATCATCGTGTTCCTGAGTATTTGAGTCACCCACCTAGGACCAAAGCCGCCTTTGCGGTCGAGCGGAGCCAGCCTTTTTTCTTTCACCTTTTGCACGGCTCCCATATCCAGGCTGGTATCTGCTGTCCCCAGGGCGTAGTCGGCCGCTGCTGTCCCCGCCCTTGCCCCGGTAACCGAGGCGCCCGCCAAGGCATACCCCACCCCCGGATATGTAGCGCCCACCTGCATGGTACTGCAAGAGTCCCCTGCTGCGTACAGGCCCGGAATGTTGGTTTTTCCGTGATAGTCAATGGGCCAAAGCCCTTCAGCAGTGTGGATGGACATTCCGCCAGTTGCATTCCCGACCCTGACAGAGAGCTCCGGTTCTTCAGGCGTTCGCGAGAAGACGGGGGCCCGTCCGGCATGGACCTCGAACTCCATGTTTATGAAATTCGCCCCAGGGAGCCCCAGAATCTCCTCACCAAGTGCGTTGATACACTTGAGGGCGTGGACCTGGGGAGGACCAATTGCTCTCTTCCTTCTTCCATAGAAACATGCCCATTGTTGGGCCCGGCAATTGAGCATTCGTGCTTTTGGGCTCGTTGAACTCCTTGCCTCCAATCTCGGCACCAATCCTGTAGGCCATCGCATCACCGTCACCCGTCAACTCCGACACCGGCCAACCATCGGGCTTGAAAGCCGAACCCCCCGAACATATGACCACTGCCTTTGCCTGGAACACATAGAGGTCGTTTGTGTCCAAGGGAAATCCCATGGCCCCGACAACTTTTTCCTCATGTTTGACAAGATCGGTCACCACGATTCTGTCTACTATCTCCACGCCCAGGCTCTTGGCCTTTTTCCGCATGACCTGGCCGAAGACCCTCTTCTTCAATTGCACTGATTCCGTGGGTATGCCGGAAAACTTGTAGGTCTGGGGCCGCCCGTCTTTTCCAAGCATGAATTCAACGCCGTAGGAAACCAGGTCTTGATACCGGTCGTAGGACTCTCTAAAGACGATCTCGGTCCATTTCCTGTTGTTCAGATACTCGCCCAGAGTGCTGACATATTCTATCCATTGCTCAAGGTCATGGCCACGGTCAGGTTCATTTACCACGTACCAGAAACCGTAGGGCGTTGAACCTGATTTTCCGGCATATCCCTTGTCTAATATGGTCACAGAGGGGCCCTTTTCTCTTGCCTTGATCGCAGCAAAAAGGCCCGCCATACCCCCACCGATAACCAGAACGTCGGTTTCAAAAACACTCTCCCCCATCAGTTCATCTCCATCCTTTTGCCCCTTTATCGCGGTAAAGGGAACAGTATCTTACCGGTGATGGGTATCTCCGGAAAGTCTTTGTTGTAGATAATCTGAAGTTCCCATGGCCATTTTTTGCCTTTCACCCATTGCCCACCTACCAGCGGCGTTGGAGAGAAATTCCTTTCGTTAAATTTTACATGACCGACCATGGTGTCAATATCCGTCTGTGCCAGGGATTCCCTGATCTTGCCTTTGTCCAGAGAGCCGGCCCTCTTCAAAACGTCCGCAGCGACCTCAAAGACGGCATAGTCGTAACCTAAAGGCTGTGTCCATTGTTGTTTAGTCTCACTTGTCCAGGCTTCCGCCAGTTCCTTGCAAGAATAGCCTGCAAGGGACGATTTGAAGGGGTGCATGGGTGTCCACCAGACATCCGTCGTGAGGCCGTGGGGAAGGTCACCCCCAATCGCGGAAACGGCGCTCGGGAAGAGAATCGCCTTTGCAATAGTTGCTATCTTGGGAACATAGCCCTGTTGATGGCACTGCCTCCAGAAGGTGGCCCAATCTGGGGGGGTAGGGACCCCATCAAGGATCTCCGCCTTCTCCTTCTTGAGCGTGTTGATCACCGAACTGAAATCCTTCATACCGCTTGGGTATCTGCCCGTGTCCACCACCTTATAGCCTCTTTCTCTATAAATGTTAGGCCACACTTCAGATGCAACCACTCCGTCCGGGTCATTGGGCCAAAGAAATCCAATGATTCTGTTGGTCTTGTCGGCTACCATATCCTCTATGCCGATGTGCACATTAACGGATTGTGGGACAGTCCAAAAGAAGTTGAAGGTCCAGTGATAGGGGCCTCCGCTCAACCAGGTCTCAATAGGATCATCCGATGCAATACAGGGGACCTTGAATCTTTCACAAATGGCAGATACAGGATTGACAGTAACGGGGGTGTGGAGAACCACCATGAGATCCACCTTGTCTTTCATGATCAATCTGGACGCAAGTTCGGCTGCCTTGTTGGGATCACTTTCCGTGTCCAGAAGTTTGACCTTGACCGGTAATCTCTTACCAAGTTCCCTGATGAATATGCCTCCGCCTTTGTTGATTTCCCCAGAGGCGCGTTTGCTGGCCCATACCGAGGTTTCTCCAAAAGGGGCAAGGGGACCGGTCACCGGCGTTGGAAAACCAATAAGGATGTGGTCTCTTTCGGCAAAAGCCCTGTGCGGCAAAAAAGAACTTCCAATGGCTCCAACACTTGCAGCACCAACAGTCTTGATAAAACACCTCCGCGTAATCTTCCTATTTCCTCTGTTTCTCTTACCCATGGGTTTCCCTCCTTCTGTTGTTCCTTGTTATTCTGGCGCCCGGCCACTCCCAATGCACTTCGACCTCAGCCTGTCATTTCTTCCGAGGACCGGCCAGGACATCGGGACACCAATGCACTCGGGACCCAGCTCTCGAGTGGGCGCAGGAGGACATCCTGGGGCGAATATCCCCCTATTCCGGTGGTGCATTGCGCAATCGCCTACAACCCACACAAAAGCGTCTTCAGGTAATTCGCGGGGCACTCTGGCGTCCCGGCCGCTAATAACAACAAGCCTCTTACGGTTTTCTCCAGGAACCCCTTCAACTTCTGCCAGGAGGGCCAACTGGTCCACCTGTTCCCTTATGGCACCATGACAACCCTGGCAGGCTATTCCGACATAAAAATCAAGAGGATAACTCACGCCATCGTATCGCATGTAACCGACGGCATTCTGCATGGGCCTCAAGAAATGACGCCTCACCTCATCGATCCGCCGGCCCTTGATGGATATCCTGCTCAAATCTCCTGTTCCAAGACCATGGCAGGCTGCCAGGCGTGTCGTGGGGGCTTCCAAGGGATCAATGCCCATAACAAGGGAGGACACGGCATCCACTGAAACAGAGTCTGTTCCAGCGACCAACACGTTCATATCATTTACAGGAGCGCCGAACATGGGGGGGCCCTGGCCCTGGTGCGCGATGATACCATCGATGATGTTTAGATTTGGCCGAAAAAAGCGGTTCAGGTCGACGATCGAATCGTAGAGGTGCCGATGCATGGCCAGGCAATCGGGATCTGATGGGACCATCCCCATTATGTTCTTTAAACACAAGGATATCAAGGTGTCCAGATGGGTCTTCATCTTCGGGACGTTTATGAGCACGTCACAATCAAAATAGATCTCAGGAACATTAAGCACAGGCTCCACCATAGCAAGGGTGTTCTCCATAGGAACATGGGGAATATCATCAAATATGATGATTTCCCCGCCCGCCCTGCGAACCGCCTCACCTACGCCTGAAACTTCAAAGACCCTTGGACCGTGCCAGCGAACGTGCTCGCCCACCATGATTCTCTTTGGGCTGTTTCCCTGGAGAATCTCG
>JAFDHO010000152.1 GCA_019308745.1 Deltaproteobacteria bacterium | reverse complement strand
GAAAAACCAACCTCTGTTTTTGGGGCATTTCTGGTAGAAATAGAGTGATCGGTCGATATAGTAACAAAGCTGTACAGCGAGAGAAAGCTCAAACTTCTTGAGAAGGGTTTTGTTTACTATCAAATAACCCGTGGATTTGAAAGCTTCATGGAGTAGAAAGGTAGAATTAGAAGTGCTCATGGTGCCTCCTATTTCATTCCTTTTTTTGGTGGATCCCCGATGTTCAGAAAGGGGTCCGGGTCTAGTTGAAATCCCATCCTTTCCAACGTAGTGACGTGATCTTCTTGTAAATAGAATTTCCAAGGGGTATCCGTGTACGCCCAAAAGGACCCAGCCCATCGTTTGTTTCTGTCTCGATATTTCAGTCTTAGTAGATACCCGTGTTCTTCCAATTCTCTCAGTGCGGATCGAATAGCCGATTCGCCTTCCTTGGACATTTCGCAGAGAGAAGTTATACAAGGGGTCCACCCTTCCTTATTTGAGAGGAGGAGATAAAGGACACCTTTGGCTTTGTGAGTAATACCAGGGTTTCTGAGCAGGCGGTTAGAAACCTGAGTGAGATTCTTCGATATGCTACAGTTTATGGAATCAGGCAATCTTGTTCTTCTCATCTTCTGTCCTCCTTGTTTGGGAAACAAAAAAGCGTATCGCGAGGCCATTTCACTCGTTCGATACGCTTTTTGACTGAATTGATTCGTTCTTGATTTCTGGGTTCGGAGGATTTCTGGGTGTCGTGGGAGTCCAGAAAGGCCGAAGAAAAGACGAGGGATAGGACGATGGCACAATCTATCATGAATGTCGCCTTCAAGGAGGCCTTGCCGAACCCAGAAACCAAGGACGAATTTACTAAAATCATTTATATTCATAATATAATTGTACCTTCATATCCCCTTATCCCCTTGCCTATCCTAGATCTCCCACGACCCATATATTATAATAAAAATTCAGGGGAAGGTCAAATTTTATGGATTCATTAAGGATTTCATTAGGTTATCGGCATCATCTTGTGTCATTTCCGCAGGGTCCCCTCCGTCCAGTACCCCGGATAAGATCTCCGCCCGAACCCCCTCGGCCAGTAGCTCCGCCCGGAGTTTCTTTGCGCGGGCCTGGGCCTGAGGCTCCTGGTCGAAGAGTAGGAACACCCTGTCGAACCGGGTCAATAAGGTGATTTGGCGGTCCGTGAAGGCGATTCCGAATGTGGCCACGGCTCCTGGCCCTAGCCGCCAAACATCCGTCACCCCCTCCGTCACCACTACTCGCCCCCCGACCGCTTTGTCGATTCCGTACAACAGGCGTTGGTGGGACACAAGCTCACGATCTCGGGGACAGGCCTTGTATCTTATGCCGCTCCTGCCCGTGATGTCCCGCCCTTGGAACGATACCACTTTGCCTTGGTACCGAATGGGGACGATGATACGATGTTTGTAATCTTTCCCGTCCAATAACGCAACGGGGCCTGTCCCTAGCAGGCCCCACTCCCTCTCCAACCTGTCCGGATCGAACCCCCTGCGCTCCAAATAACGGCGATGACGATTTTGTAGGGGTCCTGTGGAAGAGGGGTACCGGAAGGCTCGTCTCCGCACCGGTTCCGGACCGGGCAGTGGCCTCCGGGCTCTCCCCCCGAATTCATGGATGATCTGGAGGGCGCGGGACTTGGAGCATTTCAAAAGGGCGCAGATCACCTCTACCTTACTATGTCCTCCGCATCGCCAACAGTGGAACGCTCCCGTCTTGAGATTGAATCCAAGATGGTTCGAATGGTCCCCACAACCGGGCATAGGGCACTGGATGTTGACCCAGCCGGGGGACACATTCTTCCCATGAGTGTAGTAGGGGATATGGTGCGTATCGTAGAAACGAATGATGTCCATGAGTTTCTATCGGGGGCTAGGCTTCGGTACTCGAAAAAGAAGATCTTCGAAATTCGCCCGTAAATCTTTTGAATTCCGCCACAGGATCGCCCCCTTTTTAGCCCCCTCCTTAGAAGGCTCGCTGGACGCGGGACATGAGATCCGCGCGGCGGACCATATCCGTGACTCGGTGAGTGATGTACTGAGTCACGATATTGTAGAAGATCCAATAGGACAGGGTCCGGGTCTTGATATCGTCCAAGGTGATGTCCGAAGACCTTTCCACCTCCTCGTGAATTTGGTTGGCTTCCCCTTTGCGGAACCCCATCCTCCCCATCACCCGTTCGTAGTCTTGGGGTTGGGTGACGCGGGAGACCCAGGATCTCCACAAATCGACTTGGTAAGAGTATTTCTCCATACCTTCGATGAGGATCCTCTGGATCCTCCGAGGGTCGAGACCCCGCGTATGGCGATGGTGGTAATGGACAAAGGTCTTCCCCACCCTCAGCCCGTTGGAGCATACCAGGCGGTAAGCTCCGAAATGGATGGAGAAGGCCCATCCCGTGTCATAGCTATTCTGGACATTGATGGTGGGGTTGATCAGGTCTCCGCCTCCGATATCATACTCGGTCTGAGGGAAACGGTATTTTGCCCACATCCGCGCCCCGTCCGGGGACAGAGAGATGTTCCTTGTAGGAGACCCAAACTCGGGATTGCGGGCGATAGCTTCCTCTACCAGATCCAGGGCCTCCTCATGGCGAACCAACTGATAGGTCTTGGACACCACGGCGAAGGCCGTTCCCGTCTCCCGATCCGCGATTATCTTGTGCCGAGGGGCCGCCCCTCGAATCGATCTCAGATTGGCCCCGCTCTTTCCCCAGAATACGTCGTACTCACCTACTTTTGGATAGTACATTTTGTCCTCCTCACTTTATTATGCGGACAGAAGCGAAGACTCGTCCGTCTCCTTCCCGTCCAAGACCTGATCCAAAACGAGCCGCTTCTTGTCAATGAGGCCCATGATCTGTTCCTCGATGGTCCCCTCCGCGATCAAATAGTAAATGTTGACCGCATCCGCCTCTTGCCCGATACGATGGATGCGATCTTCGGCCTGGGTGTGGTCTCCGGGGCCCCAGCCCAGTTCGAGGAAGACCGCCGAGGAATTCATATTGCCTACGAATAGGCGGATGTCCGGGCGGGTCTGGAATGCTTGGACAGCCTCGTCCCGGGCCTTGCCGCTCACTGAGCCGTCCACTTTGACCGCGACGTCCCCGAACTCCTCCATCAGGCTGTCTACCGTAGAGCGATGGGTGCAGAACACTACCAGCTTGCCGTCCGAATCCAAATAGTCCCGGATCCACTGAATGGCCATTTTGATCTTGCCCTTGATGGCGAGTTGCTTGAGGGCTTCGATCTTGGCGAGGGCTTCGGCGTTCTGTGCCCGGGCGGCCTTGTCAGGGTCGATGGCCTGGAGCCACCCGATGAAGTCCTCCTCCACCTTGTAATATTCCCGCTCATTATCCAGGGGCATGGGGACGATGGAGATCGTCTTGGCGGGCAGTTCCTTGAGAACGTCTTCCTTGCGCCTCCGGATCATGACGCGGGAGAGTTTCTTGTTCAATTCCTCCGTGTTTGAGGCTCCGGTGAAATCCCAACCGAATCCGTTGTGCCGGGCACCGCAGTAGCGTTGCGCGTATTTCCAAAAGGAAGGGAAGAGGGTGGGTTCGATGATGCTTAGCGCATTGAAGGCCTCCACGGGCCTATTTACAATAGGGGTGCCCGAAAGCCCGATGACGTAAGGGACCCCCTTGACCAGGGCCTTGAAAGCCTTAGTACGTTTCGCGGATCTGTTCTTGATATAATGGATCTCGTCTGCGATCACAACCTCGGGCCGACACTCCTGGAGCCGCCCAACCCAGGAGGGGAGGATATCATAGTTGATCACTATGATGTCCCCATGGATGGGGCGGTCGGGCTTCTTGCCGGAAAGGATCTGGACCTTCGGATCGCTCATCCACATTTCCGCTTCCCGCTTCCAATTGAGTTTGAGCGAGGCGGGCACTACCACCAGCGCGGGCCTACGGTCGGGATGGAGCTGGAGCCAAGCGAGGGCCTGAGCCGTTTTCCCGAGGCCCATCGAATCCGCTATTAAAGCCCGCCCCTGCCTCTTTTCCACAAAAGCCACCCCCTCCTTCTGGAAAGGGTAAAGAGGCCTCCTAAGCCCAGGGATTTCGTCGATGGAGGGGGCGGGGGCGTTCCTCGCCTTTTCCCACTCCTCCAGGCGGGGGTCGATCTCAAACCCCCACTCTTTCAACTTAGCCAAGTTCTCCTCGGTCAAAGGGGCTGTCCAATACTTGTCCCGAGGCCCATCGTTGTGATATCGGCGCCCCTCCAGGGATTTGACACGGGCTACGTCTTGAGGATCGTAGGGGAAGGTGATCTTGATCCCGGGACGGGGGGTTTCCCCCTTGATCTGGATTATGACGGCGGACCGAGCAGGCCCTTGATGGCCTTCCTTGGGAATGAGAGTCTTGGGCTTGTTCCTGAGCGGCTGAGGGCCTTGCGACAGGCGTGAATCTGCCGGTCGGTTAGGAACCCCTTCGCTTCGTACTGGTGCGCAAGAGAGGTCAGAAAGGGGGCATCTATCGCGTTGAAACCCATTGAATTCTGCCAATGAGTTCCTTGAGACATTCTTTCGTCTTGTGTCTGAAACGAATAGAGCCTCATGAGGGCCCCCACCACATATTCATCCTTTTCCAATAGACTGGTCACCTTGTCGGTTTTTTCAGTCATCTTTTGTCCTCCTCTTATCCAAGATGGTCGCGAACGGCCGCCTTGATCTCCTTGAAAACATCTTCGGCCTTCTTTGCCGGATACACACGTCTCAAGGCGTCCTTTATCTTCCTGCGGATGGTCCGGGGCGTGTCGTCGGCAACGATTTCGAACACTTCGCCCGGGGCCTCGAACAAGGCCAACACCACCTCCCGAGCCTCCTTGCTCAGCTTTCCTATCATGTGCGCTGCCTTCGAAGTGGACTCGACGCGGGAAGGATTTGAAGCGGGGAGCTCATACCGAGCCTGCTTTGTCTCCTTAGATAGATAGGTGTTGAGGTGATTGCGGACCGCGCACCATATAAAGGTTGACGCAGCCCCTCGCTCCGGATCGTACCGGGGCCAAGCCTCTATCAACCCCAGGCACGCTTCCGCAAACAGTTCCTCGTAGTCAAGGCCTGAGGCTCGGGAGGCGCTCCAGGCCAACTTTCGTACCATGTCAGAAAACTTTTCGAATACTTCGCTGGTCATCGGGTCCTCCTCCTTCTTACAATCTGCATCCCCTCCCATGGGATGTCCGCCGTTTCCCGTAGAAGATCCTGAATGCACCGTCCGCATACGATAGCCTGGAGCGGGCGGTACTTCTCCCTGGCTGGGTGCTTTGCCTCGACCTTGCGGAGGCGAAGCGAGTTGAAGGCCCTTTCGGGCTGGCTACATAAGACGCATCTCATCAGAATGCCTCCTCTATATCTTCGGTTATGGCCTCGTCCGGCACCTGCCACGAGGTGCGGTATTCGCTGACAGCAGGAATGGACATGACCAGTTCACCCTCCTTGGCGCTGCCGGAGATCCTTGAGCAGTCGGAGAATTTCGTGTAATAGCACACGAATGCCCGCCCCTGGATGTCGTCGCCCCGGGCGAAAATGTCCACCACGGGCCGGAGCCTCTACCCATTGTCGAGTCGGTCGAAATACTTTCATCTCGTTTCCTCCTGCTTAACAATTACGTGCTTGTCGTTCCACTTACACGTGAGGCATGCCTGATCATCCTTGTCACCGGGACATGGGTCAGGACAATTGTGCGCAAACATCAAACCCCACGAGTGGAGCATTTCTTCTACCTCCTCGTCGTATTGGTAGGGTATTTTGTATTCAAATTCTTCTCCGAGGTGGATTTCCCTATCTCCCACAAAGATTATTTTCTTTCGGGGATAATACCGGATTTCCTTGCAGCCGATCTTGTGGCTGTGGTACTCCAGCTTGGGGACAATTACTAAGTCCAGTCCATCCTCTTCTTCTTTGTAGAGCAGGTATTGTTCGTGGAGAGGTTTTTGGATCACTTTTCCGTCGTCGTCGAAGCGGGAGAAGGTGTCCAAAAACGTTACTTTAATTAGATCCCTCACCCAATCCGGTCTGGTAAGGGGGAAATGGAAGAGCGGGAAAAGGTGGTATGCCGGCAGGTCGAGGGTTTGAAACGCTCCCTCGAACTTGCCGCCGGGGAACCGAGGGGTGATGGCCAGGACGGCCCGGCGGTTCCGAAAAACGGCGAGTCGGCTGAAACCGTGGCCCTGTTCTACCTGGACGGAGCAATGGGACGAATAGGGGCTGTTGAGTCCATTAAAAAATACGGTTTCTCCCTTCAGAGAAACGCTAAGATAAGTCGAATCTCGAAGGGAGTTGATGATGCTTTCAAGCCTGCGATAATGGGCTTTTGTTGCTGTCATGCCGTTTCCTCCTTTCTCGGATCCATACAGATCAATTCCGAATAGCGGTAATTGCCTTTGGGCAAAATCCGCGCGACTTCCACGTCGGGGTTTCTTTCGAGCATCCGCTTCCGCCCTACGGCCGCCCTCTTTGTCCGGGCCGCGAGGGCGTCAATGGTGCCATCCTTTCTTCGATAAATGATCGGATAGAACATGTTAGTCCTCCTTCTTGAATCGCATAATCCCTTCGTCCCTGGTGTAGGAGGGGCCGAGGCCCCTCGTTGCAGTTATTGGGTGAAGTCCTCGCGAAACAGGCCCGCGAGGAAGTGAAACCGGTCTTTGCGGCGAGGTTCCCCCACGCAGGTGAGGATAACCGTGGCCCCGCGATGGTAAGCATCGCCGAGGCCAAAAGCCTTGCCCTGGCAGAGGATGTGGTCTACGATGGCGGCCGCGTGCCACCTGTTTTTAGCCTCTATTTCGTAAGTCCTTTCCATTTTGTTCCTCCTTCATCTTAAGGTTAGTAATCAACCCCTCATCTCTGCCTACTACGTCATCGTAATAGACAGGATCAAGAGTTGATCTGCGCCCTAGGTCTCGCCGCCTGTCTCGGGAGCTTCCCAACGTCCCGCTCCCTGCCCAACCCTTCGGCTTCCCTGTCCGGCAACTTTCAACTTTCTTCAGTTTTAAAAGAACCCCTTACCCGAAAACACGCTCATATTATATATGAAGAAGTGCAAAAAACAAAATCCGATATACCCCGGTTTAAAGGGAATATCGGACCTGTTCGATGATTACGCCGGATTACCTAAAAAAATTAAAGAAATTCTCCGATTTTCTCGAAAAAGCTCCTGATTTCGCTGATCTCACAAAAAAATTCGAAAATTTTTTACCTGACCAAAATTTTTCCCCTTTTCTGGCCTGGTTTTATCCAACGGACGCAATCGGCGATCTCAATATAGGAGGGCAGGGGCGCGGATTGCTTCTTGCACTTGCTCCACACAAGGGTCCAGAGACGGATTGTCTGGGGACTGACCCCGAAATGCTCGGCTGCTTCGGATACTGTCATCCATTCCCCCTCCGGGGGGTTTGGTCCGCGATAGACAGGCAAGGGAAATCTCGACCGATAATATGCGTAATTCATCCCGTCCTCAGTTATTGTAGTACATATTCTCGACGGTAAAGATGTATTGTGCCTTTCCCGGCAGCCCTGACCCATAACTGCTCGTATAGGTATATTCCAAGGAAAGCACCCTATCCACGAAAGACTCATCCAGTTCCGTAGATAAGAGCGACAAATCATCCCCCTTTAACACAACCGTGACAGTCGAATCAGGCGTGACCGATACATCCTCCCTGTTATTTATGACAGTCGGCGTTTCCGTGTAAGATGCAGGCATATTAGTCAACGTCCATGTGATAGAATCGGGCGTGACGGCGTTCCCGTTTTCATCGGTAAATGAGATTTCTATGCCAACCGTTCCTTTTTCGGGAAATGCGTCGGTTTCGTAGGTAGTGACAGTCATTTTAAAACCCCTATATCAGCCAAAGAAAGTTTGTGTTGCGTGGTGTAGAAATTCCATGCCTTCTTGATGTCTGTGATGCTTCTTTGCGATGCCGCTCTGAGTGACATTTTCACGTCCTCATCCATTTCACCTGTCAAGGAAAACATTTCATCAAGTCCGGAATGAGTATTGATAAGAACGGCGCGCGTCAACCAATGCAGATAACTGCTATGAACCCCTGTCCACGAATAGTCGGGCAGACTGATAACGTCCTTGTCTTTGCCGCTGATTCCAATGGCCACATTCATAGTATATAGATCGCTGGGACGCTTGCCGTCAGAAATATTCGAAAGGTGTTTCGCCATCTCATTCATCCAGAATACCAATTTCTTGTTTCTCGAAGGACAGAAAAACAAAGGCGCATTACACACCATCCAGCGCATCGTCACATCTTTCAACTCCTGCCCCTTATACATGAAACGATTCATGTTCCATTTAAATCGCTCGTTACACCCTAATAAAATGTCCGTGCCCTGCACCATTTCAAAAAACCTGGTAACGTTGGCAGTGAAGAACATGTCACAATCCATGAACAGAAGCGCATCATATGTGGTATTGTTCATTATCCCTTGCAAGAAAGAATACCGTGATTTTTTGGCGGTCATAGCAAGGCTTTCGTACCGCGTATCCGAGAAATCAACAAACTCATATGAGGGTATGATCATGAGATTAAAACACCAATCGACGGCCATGATTTTTTGCAGTATTTTCTCGTTGGGATCAACGGCCAGAACATGGACATCCACATCATCATGCCTGTGGTAATCCAGGCTATTCAACAACGCCACCAGGTACTGGGTATAGTTCGGCGTGAATGAAGTAACAATGGAATAAGGGGACCTGCCTTTAGGCTTACTTTGTTGCGCCGCCATTGGTTTTTCGGTTTCCTTAATATAAGCAGTCCTTTCTTTAGCAAATGCAGCAAATGCCCTACACCTGCCTTTGACTTCCACTTCGTGCCATGACAGGTCAGGCAACAAAAGGGCATCAATGATTTTCTTTTCCTGTTTCCGCATACCATCATGGATTAGAATATACTTACAATTGGACATAGCAATAACCAATTGAGCGTCGCGCGGTTCCTTGCCGTCGATGAACCCCAAATCATACCCATCGGATAAACCCTCGGGCGTGTTTTTATTGTCCCACAAAGAGATAGTCCAACCTTTTAAACCCTCGGCGCGGGCTTGGTCTGCTACCTTATCCATCCATTTAATGTTGGTTTCATATGAATCGACACGCAGGCCCTTCCGCAAAAAACAGATAGTGGACATTCCTGAGCCAAACTCCAGAACGTCCATAATGGCATGATCGTCAATGAACTGTTCGATCCCTTCCCAGTCGGACAAACTGATTGCGCCGTTGTTAAATGCCAACTTCTCCATGACAATCCCCCTCATTTCCCTCTGGTTAGGTCAAGCCTTCCACCTTCATAGTACATCTTAACCGCGTCTACGATCATATATGGACGAATCAACTCAAAACAACGTGGCCCCGATCCAGGCACTAAATCAACGCATTTCCCTTTCTCTCCACCCTTCCAACATCCATCCCACAGACAGCAATTCAACGCGCCGTTTGTATAGAGGTACCGCCCGTGTGGGTATATGTGCCAACGAACGCCCTCCTTCCCGGCTGCCACAACTACGTGTGGTTGTTCATAGGCGGCGGACAACACAAATTGAAAGCTCAACGGCCCAATAGTCCCATGTGCCCACCAAGCTAGGCGAATAAGCTGTCGCAAATCAGTTCTTCCCACCAGATCATAGACGCCTTTGAGCCTTGGATGGCGGTGGTTGACGTGACCCACTTGAACCAAACGAATGGCACCTTTGAAATACTCGTTGAATGCATCCACTACCTCCTGCCACCTAGGATAAAATTTCAACTCGTTGTCGGGCTTATATCCGGCATTGATAAGCCAAAAGGCCCCTTTCCATCCGAACTCAACTTCCACTTGGTTAACCCAGCTTTTCTCTTCCTCTGATAAATAGATTTCCGGTTTAATGCCGGTCTTTTTTATCTTGACACCTAACTTTTTCTCAATATCATGCCGGAAGGCATCCGTAAAATGATGCCCACGCCAACCGGACTGGTTAATCTCATCGTACCTAACATCAACCTCTTCTACCGAAGAGTCGGTCCTGCTCAGCCTTGTCAGGTGGGGGTTATTTTCCCATATTGCCGGGCACGGGGTCCGAACGTCTATCTGCCAAGAAGGAAACGTCAATTTCAGATCCGCTACCGCTCTCGACATGGTCAATATATCGCCCGGGCTCTGCCCCTGCCTCAGTATTATCTTTCGCGTCTTCATCCTTCATCCACGACCTCCACCTTATAATTGTCGTACCTCTTAACGCCGGTCTTTTCTGTTCTGGATGGCGTCTTCATAAACATAAAACTAGCAACGTCTTCCCTAGGTGGGCACTCCGGCCACGCCATATAGACGTGCTTAAATCCAGGAAACAAACTGGTCAGCGTTTCCTTAGTGAAATAATGAAGGTGCTCCTTGGGCTTAAAATGCTTCCACTTTGTTATGTCCCCGCCCGTGAATAAGGGCACGGTGACAGCAATGTTCTTAGCCAAAGAAATCACTGGTTGTATATGATCAAAGTTCGGTATGTGTTCCAGGACGTCCCAAAAACACAGGACGTCGAACATCATCAATGGAATACCTGTTTGTGGGTAAGGGCCGATGTCATATGAATAGACGTCTACCCCTTTCGGACGCCAGGCACGAAACCACCCGACGCCGCTTCCATAGTCAAGGACGGTTTTTACTTTTCCGCAGTGATCCAAAATCCACTCCCAACGGATGCGTGATATCTCATGAGCCGTTGAAGAGTATTCCCTCAGCATCTTTTCATAATATTCTATATCATACATCGAATCCTGCCCCCACTTGTTTCTTGGCGATGGTTACGCCAACTCTTTTGGTTGAAAAAGAACTCCCACCTCCCCTACAACTGTTGTTGATATTGAACTGCTGCTCGAACTGCTATAAGATGATGAGCTGGAAGACAGCGATGATGAAGACAACGACGAGGATGAACTGCTGCTAGAAACCGATTCCGAACTACTGCTAGAACTTGACTCAGAGCTCGATGAGGAACTACTGCTAGAGGAACTGGTGCTGGACGATGAACTGCTAGTGGACGAACTTGTGCTGGTAGAGGATGAAGAACTGGATGAACTGGTGGAGCTGGATGAACTTGAATATTGTTCCCAATTATCAAATTCTACTGTGAACTGCACTGAAAAATACTTGGCAAACATACCAAGCTCGCCATCACCAGTCAGGGTGCCCGAAGACTGCGCCAGCAATGTATTCCACGAACCTCCGGGCATCTTATAATAGAGAGAGAAATACCCATCGGTGTCTCTCTTCATCCGCAACGTTACCGTATCGTTTGATGGAAGAACAACCTCGCCTTTATCGCCAAGATCAGATGTGGTGTATTGAATTACCTGGTCAGATCCAATCTTACCCCTATTCAATTGAATGTGGTTACCAGCGGGCAGGGTTGACCAAAACATTATACCATAACGATCGCCCTCGTCTATGTCTACGAAACTGCAATCTATCTGCCAATCAAATTCACCATCAACACCACATTGGTACAACCTGGTTGCCGTTGAACGTGATCCATCATCCCCGCTCCCGGCAGTTATTTTGTGGACCTGATTTTCTTCAACGTGGCTACCGCCCGTCCCTGGACTCCATATCCACCAATCCGCCGTTGTATTATCATCAAAATCGTCCTCGGTCAGAGCCGCGCATGATATTGAACTACTGCTAGACTCGGAGGACGATGAACTACTGGTACTTGAACTGCTAGACGAGCTGGGGGAACTCGACGAGCTTGAACTGGTACTGGAACTGCTCGATGATGTACTTGAGCTGTTACTTGTACTAGATGAACTGCTGGAGCTTGAACTCGAAGTTGACGAACTGGTGCTTGAACTGCTAGACGAGCTAGGCGAACTACTGCTTGATGATGTTGAACTGCTAACCGATTCGGACGATGAACTACTGCTATTAGACGAGCTGTTGCTCGAACTCGTGCTACTTGAGCTTGATGAAACCGACTCCGAACTGCTGGTGCTCGATGAACTACTGGACACACTTGTGCTAGACGATACTGACTCAGATGAAGAACTCGAACTGGTACTGGTGCTTGAACTGGTGGAACTGGATGAACTTGAATTACTGGATGAGGTCGAACTGCTATTGCTTGAACTCGACGAACTATTAGACGAGCTTGTGCTGGAGCTGGTACTAGACGATGATGAACTGTGGCTAGAAGAAGTGCTTGAACTGCTAGAAGAAGCAGCATACTCCCACGCTCCCACTGACGGTGTACTGGCATCCCAAGTCGTGCCGTCAAAATCCGTGGAGCAGCGGCTCGTGAACCAACTATCGCTTACAGTCGTCCCTGCGTGATAGAGCGCCGAGTTGGTGTCATATACTGTGTAGTCATCGGTGCTGGGAGCGGTGAAATCATCAGCGTCGTTGTTAGTTAGTTCTCCGTCATCTTCTGTCAACACATAGTTTTCGGTAATGGTTCCGTTTAGGTCATCCCCACAATTTACGACCGCAACATTAGTCAAGGTAATAGATCCGGCTGAGTTGTTGATCCCCTTGAGATTGCACTCTGCACAAGTTGTATTTATAACCGTGAGAGTTACATCAGCATCATTTGTTCGAATCGCATTTCCGTATGTGCCGGTAAAACCTTTAATTAGGCATCCACCCACCTTTACAGTCAGGGCAGCAGTATCAGTAAAATACATACCTCTTCCGCTAGCCGCGCTACTATCGCGAATCAAGCATTTAGTGACTTCAAGGTCTCCACCAACAAAAGTATTTCCACTGCTGATTGGTACGTCTCCACCGTAGAACTCTATGCCATGGATCTCAACATACAGAGCTCCGGAGGAGCTTCCAGTCAAATAAAACTGCTTGCTGATTCGAGCGTTATCAACACCATCCCCGTCAGTTCCATCTGTTTCATAGCCAGAATCCGCCTCGACGACTATTTTGCAGGACGACGACTGTCCGGCTTGCCAGCCATTCCAATAAATATTGGTGGTCGTTGTCCCATCTGTCCCCTGAAGCCTGGCACGTACCCCATCGGTGCCGCTGATGTCAACACCATCATAAGCAGCCTCAAAGTCAGAGAGTTTGGTGTAATCTCCTCCACTGGGGGCAACTAGTTTGTCCGCGTACCAGGCCATTACTTCACCTTATCCACAATAAGACTCGGGCTTATTTCATTTTTGCTTGCATAGTCCAGGACCGCAAGCCTGTCTTTTTCGGTCTTTTCTTCTTTCTCCGCCAGCGACAGTTTATCGCTGGGAAGGATAGACTTGAGATCAAGCTTGTATCGTCTCTTTTTTGTCAGTGTCGGAGGCTCAAACAGGGTCCCCTCCGACCACTCCCCCCGACAGTACTTTTGAACATCGCAGACTTCTGGGTCATTCCATTTACACTTACCGCATTTGCCGCGCATCTCACGGTCATACTTGTCACCACAGGGGATGTTGATATCAACCAGGACGGGCAAGAAAAACTTAAGCTCCTCTTCTGAGCGCTTGGATTCCACCCGATGGAAGCTCACAATATCCCCATAGTGAACCCCCGGTCCATCAGGTTCTTGGGGATGATGTCTAATTTTCACGAAGGCATATACTTTCATTGAGCGCCTCCATCCTCTGGATCTGCTTTGCCATGCCGGGTTTCAGGGGGAATTGTTTCGCCGCCGTTGAGGCCGGATCATAGTAAGGTTGTTCTTCCAAAACCACCCGCTGGAACACTACCGGCTTAAATTTGGTCTGGTAAAAGTAGCGCTTGACCTTGCAAACCAGGTAGGCATAGCCCGCAAACTTAGCGTGTACGTCCTCGCGACCCTCATATTTCAGGGTTTCCCATACCGGATCATCTGGAAATTCGTCGTGAAAGGCATTCATGATCTTCCATAGAAGCTCGTCGAAATTCCAGTGTGCCTTGCTGGCTGCTATGTCAAAATGATCCCTTGTGCACCAGTACACCCTCCCTATCTTTGCAAGCTCAAGGGTCTTATGGGCAAGGAAAGGACACTGTAGAACGAACCCATTCCTCAACTCGGGCTTGTCGATCCATTGTTTTTTGCCATTGGCCCCCCACTTCAGAATCTTGCCATTGAGAAGTTGTTGCAGCCCTTCCCAATCATCCAGCCCGATGATACGCTCATCCAAGTAGGGTAAGCCCAGGTCTTGGGCCAGCTTCTCGGCAAAAGTATGAGTGCCTGCTCTTTGGTGTCCTGTTACGAAATAAAACATCACTGCCTACCCCCTTATCGCCTTGATCACGCTACCCAGAACCCCCTCGACGTCTCCTGCCTGGACACGTTTCTCCCTGCCCCTGTGCCATGCGGACACTCCCAGGATGGACGCCCAGCCCAGCCAGATCCATTGAGGGACGTTAGGCACGGTCTTTTCCGCAAGCGGCAGGATCACGTAGATCCCCAGGACCGCCAAAGGCCACAGGAACCCACAAAAGGGGCGCCACGAATACTGCGGCCAGTGTTCCGACTTCGCCTCCACGCGCATGGTGCGGTTAACAATATCCAACCGCTTGGTCAATTCGCGTTCATATTCGAGGTCCGCCTGGGTGATGGCCCGGGCGGTCTCCTCGGGTTCGGTGCGTAGTTTACTAAGTACCTTCTCTGGTGTTATGCCGGTTTCATCATCACCCAGCGCTTTCGCCAAAGCTGACACCCCCGCGCCTACAGCGGCACCAGGCGGGCCCAATAAAGCCCCACCTATAGCGGGCGCAAAACTCAAAATAGATCGGCCAACATCTTTCCAGTCCATAAATCAACCCTCCAATAAATAAATGTATTTCCCATTCCTGCGGGTCCATACCTGACAACAAATGCGCGGCCTGGTATCAACGTGAAATCCGATAGGCAGGAGCTTACCACCCCAATGCCAGTCAAAATAAACCCCGATGCCAGTAAACCCCATACGCATCAAAACATAAAATTGTTCTCTCGGCGAAACCTTGGTCTTGAAGTGAAAATCACAGGCTTTACATCCCATATCTTTACGATGATAAGAATGGGGGCTGTGCCCGTGCTTGCCATCAACGTCCACGCAGCCACCAACTGCAGCGTGTGTTATCATGAACCAACCAGTTTCGAGTCGCGTCTTGACCAAGAGATGCAACAACACGCCGTCAATAAGATCTCCCGATCCTGGGTAAAGAGGATCGTCGAATTCTTCCCTGGTGAAATGCGGCACTTTATCCCATGAAATTGACATGGTCTTTTACCTCGTTTTGTATGTGGCGCCACCAGCCTCTTTCTTTATCTTGCGTATAACTTCATCCAACTCTCTGTCTATGTCACTCTTCTGCTGCTTCAACGATCTTAGATCATCAATAGCAGATTGGGGCATTTCCTTACCACGCCAACGATCCTGCAAGTTCCAAATCTGCCTTTGGATGTTCTCACGAGCACTGAAAAGATTTTGTTGTTCACGCCAAACCATTAAAGAGGTTACGTTCTTGCAGACAGTTATAAACTCGGGGCGCGTAACATCTTGGTGAGTGTGCCTCTCATCCACCGCGGCACCTAAACTGATAACACCGCCTATTCCCAAAACGGCAGACGTTACCAGTGTTATTTTTCGGAATGCCATATTCACTGCATGACCCCATCTATAATAAGGCATTTCATATCGCACCAAATTCCCGCTCACTCTGCCTATTAGATAACACCAGTTTGTCTATCCTGTCCGACAACTCACGCCGGTTTCTTTCGATCTCTTTCCACTTGGCGTCGATTTCCTTTCTCATCCCCTCTACCATGCCGCATAAGTGCTCCTGGTTACTCTGTATTGACGCCAGTGTTGTCTGCATCGAAAGCTCGGAATTGGTTATCCGTTGTTCCATTAGTTTCGAGCACGCCTCTTGTTTTCTATCGCATATATGATCAAAGGTTTCCAACAATGCTTCGCGCCTTTGTGGCCACGAATCCTTATACTCGACGAATGATCTACCCAAAACATCTATGCTTTCTTTTATCGACTTCATCATATCGCTGGTGACGCGCTCTTCGGATTCAACGTCCTTGATGATCTTACCCAAGATGAATTTTATGAGTCCCACGGTTAGCAGGGACAAACCACACAAAACCACCAACGATGCTAACAGGACCTGGGAAACGGATACAGGAACAATGGCGCTGGGATCGACTACATGCATTTTCTTACTCCTAATCGAAATCGCTCTTCATACTGTCTTTTATCCTCTGGATTAATCTGTCCAAGAATACCTCATCCTCAAAAAGACTCACAGGATCTATCTTTTCTATCTTTATCGAAAGAGATGAAGTGGAATTTTTTGACTTTGCCTTTTCCTTCTTGGCCACCGCCCTTCTTATCCGCTCGCCTATTGCATATTCAATTTGCTTTTTGTTGTCGGCACGACGCTTTACGACGCCATTGACCATAGCATCACGTAAGGCATCATACAAAATCTCGGCATAACAACTTGAGCAAGCATCGAAAGAAATGGTAATATCCTCGTACCCATTCCCCGATGGATCTAGGCTTCTATCATGTACAAAACAGTGAGCACGGACATCCTCCCCTACCTTCCCACAATAATCACAAGCTGTTAGTTTCATTTCTTAGAGCCTCCGTCACGCGGTTTCTTTCGGCCATCGTAGTTTGCTACTGACCGATATGAAATTCCTAGCCTCTCCGCTATGGTGCGTCGGTCATACCCCTCCTTCGCCATCTCTTTTATCCTGCTGATCTTGTACTCAGAAAGAAACGGTCCCCGTGCCATATAATAATTACTCCTCATCCTAGACAAAGTGCGGACCTCCACGTGCGGTCCATGTGGCTTGATTACATTCGACGCAAACTTTTTGTTCTTCTTATTTTTCCTGCGGTTTATTTTTCCTGCGGTCTTCGAAATCAGACTCGTGGAAATACCAAGTCGTCCGGCACAAACGAAGCCGAATAATACGTTGGCCATCTTTTGTGATTATCAAATGCGGCTCATGAAACTGTGAGCAGTTGTGATCACAAGAGCATGCTAAGATTTGCGTGTTGCCATAAAACCGGCACGCCTGTCTAACAGGAAAGCCTTCGTTAGCAAAATTATTGGCGTAAATACACAAACAACCATCTTCTTCAATATACCCCTTATCCAATTCTATTATCTTATCAAGTTCATTCATTGCTATTCTCCTTTTTCTTGGTTGTCTGCGCGTTCCAATCTAAAAGCGGCATACCCAATTTCGTCTTGAATAACAGTACATATTTTATGGGCGATACAAACAGGGCATAATAAACCAGCTTCCCGTCCCACGCCACTCGGCTTGATCTTCTCCCATATATTGTCCGAGACAAGTATATCTATCTTATAATAGCCTCCACATTCATGGCACTTGCAAGCCATGGCCCTTCCCTCATCTCTTTCAGTCATAGGAAGTAAGAATCTCAAGAAAACAGAGACGCAACCATTTCTTCCTTTTCCTTATCTAACTTCTTCAGATAATCCTCACACGACTCTTTAGCCAGAGCCTTCATGAGAGACTTCTTATATGAGGAGCCGCATGGCACCCCGCTCCTATTCCATTCATCTAACAACATTCTATAATAAGGTAGCCGTTTTCCAAAGGTGCCCAGTTCCTGCCAACATTTTTCGCAGATAGCAAAATAGCCCTGGTAACGATTCACCATAGTAACGTGGGGTTCTGATTCAAACCACCTTTTCTTACAACGCCTACATCGGCCGCATTCGTTTTGACGGAAACGTTCGCCGGTTACGATTTCCCTGAAAACTCCTACCAGTGATTTGATCATCTTGGGCTTCCTTTTCTTGGTTCAAAAATGGGTCAGAGCCGCCGAGGCCCCCTCTCTTGTCTTGTTGAGGTCACCCGGCAGTTCAAATGCCTTTGCTTTTGCTTTTCGAAATGGTGTTTCGTGCCTATGTGCGAATAGAATTGCTTCTTCTTCCGCCTCTTCTTGTGTTGCGTCCATGAATATTTCACTGACGAATCCTATGTCATGAACGAACCACATATGACAGACGATTAACCAATCTTTCTTTTTCTTCTTAGACAACACGTTGTCCCTCGCTTCTCTTCCTTGGTTAAAAATACCCTCCCCTCCCCCGGCCTTAGTGAGGGGAGGGCGCGCGACCTTGTGGCTCACCTATTTCACTGAAACACTTTTTCAACCCTTTCTTACGCCGGTGGTTAATAAACTCTTTCTTCACCCAGAAGTGGGGCACAACATATGATCCCCAATTGATGTAGATAGGCTCCCATCCTGGGTGGTTCTTTAGCCATCTGTTTATGTTTTCTTCTGTGGGCTCCTCGGGGGCCAGGATCTTGACTTGGTAATAGGATCGGGCTCCCTCATCCTGCGAAGAAATCATCCTACTGAGCCAAAAAAGACTCGTGACTATAAGCAAGGCGCAAACAAACAGAAGCGCCGCGAAGATAATAGCCCCTTGAGTATTAGATTTTATTTTGGCTAATTTTTCCATATGCGACATAGGTGTTTATTATTTGGGGCAATCATCCACTTAAGCAGTCTTCTTTCAACTTCTCCAGAGCATCAATGATGTTAGTTAGTCTTTCAGCAGGCAACCGCAGCCCATTTTCACAATCGGATGTGGAAATTATCGCCCCTTGTAGATTCTCCGGATCTCGCTCGATTGAAATTGCGTAGCCACTAATATCAACCAACACAAGTCTGACCCATCCTTTTTTCTTGGTTTTTGCTGCTATTCCCATGTGTCGTTTTCTGACTCCTCTAAGCAATCTTGTTCGTTCGATAATATTCTTTCCTCTTCTCGATAAAATCCAACAAAATCTTGTGAGAAATGCCGCACTTTTCCTCTTTGAGTTGCTTCCTTTGTCTTCGCAAGGACCTTATTTTCCTATTTACGATATTTACAGCTGTTTTGACGTCATTCTTGGTCTTGGTCACGTTTTTGGGAAAGAAAACACGGAGGTCGCCTTTCTCATCTAAGAAGATTATCGCGCCGGGCTGCTTCGCTTTCCTGTATAGGCGACGCGTACCGTCAGCCGTGATGTGACCATCAACGACGTGAATCCGATACTTAGTGCTTCTGTTTGATTTGTCCCCGTATATCATTTTCCTCAGTTTCTTGGCTTTTGAATTTCTCATGAGTGTCCCCCTATTTCTTCTTGTTCGCCTTAGGCGGAAATGGACCGGACAGATCTTCCATAGCGTGCTTGTACCCATGAACGAATGCGGTTTTAAAGTGGTACTCAATTGCCTCCAGGTACGATGCCAACGCCTCGGGGGAAGTCTCGGACAACTTGGGATGCTCCCTTTCTATCACGCCGCTAATGTATTCCCAGTGTTCATCGGCAAGGTTAATTGCTCTCATTTTGGTATCAGTACTGAAATCAGTTTTCATGTTCTTCTAGCCCCTTTTTCTTATATTATACTATCACCAAAGGGGCTCACGTGTCCTCTAACTACGTTCCTCCGAGATCAGACTTCGCCTTTTCAATAGCGGCTACGCGCGCCTCCAAGGCCTTATATTTATCATCCAGTTCCTTAAGTGATTCTTCTTTGGTTTTTTCTATTAGTAAGGCCCCGGGGGCTTTGTCTGACAGAACAACATCCACCAATTGGTTTACTTTGACTGGGACAATCAACCAGTTGCCGTCAAGTATTGCGGATTTGGCCTGCTCTTCGGAGGTGAACAATCCTTTAATGGTGGTGCTGTCCCCAACCATCTGACATAATACAAAAACCGCAGTATTGTTAATCATGATTTACCTCCATTTAGCTATTGGCCCACACAATGTTGACTCCGCGAATCCACCAGCCCCCTCCTGCATAACACTTACCCTGAACATATAAACTTTGCCATGAGTTGGGGGTCCAACCTAATCCGCTAATGTCCCATGATGAAGAATCTTGCCATCCATAAGTGGTGCTTCCACGAGATACCTCCGATGAGTCGTTTGATCCATCCGAAAGCCGGCAATAGGCGGTATCACCTGAATCGGCTTTAATTTCTGCGGAGAATTTCAAATGTGTAAATGTGCCAGGATAAAAAATACGAATATGTTTGGCATTAGTCGTGTCGTAGCCCGTTTGTGAACCAGAGACCTCGCGTTCATCCGACCAAGCCGACACCGTGCCGTCGGGCAGTACCACCTCCCTACTGTTCACGCCGTCATGGTCATGCCCCCAAATATTGTTCTTGACGTCGAAGAGGATTCTATAAGAGTCGCCACTGCGAACGCCATCGGCGTACAGATTGTCCCCAGTACACACAAGACGATCATTGGCGTCGTCCGTATCGTCGATGGTGTACATGTTGCCTTTGGCGGCTCCGGAAATGATGAGCAAAGTTCTACCATTATGTTCATCGTCAGACCAGCCGCCAGCGGTGTCGTAGAAATATCCGTTCGTGTCGTTGGAAGGGTCGGAGGTTGCCGACCCCCCTTCACCAGTATCGAGCAGAAGCTGAAACAACACTTCGATATTCTCACGGAACTGATCCATAAGTGCCTGGCTAAGGGGGCTCTCACCATCCGTTTCCGTATCTAGTATAGTTCTAAGTTGCGATAAACCTGACCAAAAGGACATTGCGCTTCTCCTTTATGGTATGATGAGGGACGATTGAGCCATCCCTGCCGTAAAAACAAATCCCCATCGTTTCTGTTCATCCGTGCAACTGCTATAATCCGCAAAAGAAACCACCCATCCAGCTTGTGGCGTTTCTAGTGGCCTTTTTCCTCATGGCGGAATCGTAGATGTTGACTTCCCAACCTTCCTCGTACTTAGCAGCATCCGCAACCGAGACGCTCCAAGAGGTTCCGGAACTTCCTGACGTGATGATCATTATTGGCGATATGGCGCCATATGACCCCCTATCGAATCCGGTACCTAATAACTTCATCGTTACCAGGTTATTGTGCCAGTCAACGCTCCTATTGATTATCTCCATATAATAGTCGGACAGACCTTTTGTCCCGGCCTCAACGTCAGGCAACATCGAATGGGTAATGGGCACCACGTCGCCCGGTTCCGACAACCACTTATCAAAAGTCGTCTTAAACGATACGGCAAGGGGTGGCGTAGACCACCTTTCCAAAACATGTGCGATTCTATTGCTTACCGCATCCGTGGTATGTGGATCGCTGCTATGATACCCCTTACTCTTTATCTGCAATACCTTCGAGCCGGGCCCCCTATTGTTCAAACTGGTGCCGTCTACATCAAACTTTTGTGTTTGGTAATCATCACCGTCATGATCATAAAAAAACTCAACCTCGTTTATCATGGCATCGAGGTTCATGTCATAAGAAGGGAGCCCAATCATATCTGAATCTGAAAACGACTGGACCGTTTGAATGGCTGGGATAGGCGGTTTCAATGGTTTAACCGTAAACTTCCCCTCACCAGTAATGGCAGGGTAAATGTTCAATGGCTTAAATATCTCACGTTGAAACCATTTCAAGGCAACTTCTCTTTTTGTGATGGTAAATTTCATATAGTTTGAATCACCGGGGAACCAATTATCCCTAACCGATTCAATATCAGTAACATCAATATAGTCGGTGCTCATTCCAAGTCCAACCGAAGACTCATACCAGTCGTAATCCCCGTTCGTACCGTTGCCGGTAGAGGTCAACAATGCCAGCAAGAGATTCAAAGGGTTTCCCTGAATTGAAACAGAAGTATCTTCGGCACCACGGAAGATTTTACGCTGCATCCACCGTTGGGGGTCGGTTATCGTAAATTCCCAGGCATCCAAATCCTTTGTCATTTTCAGACCGGTGACCCATCCGGTCATAATAATAAGCATGTCCGATTCGTTCATGCCTACATAACCAACCTTAACCGTGGTTTTCCGCCTGTGAAAGTAATAACTATCGGTAGCCAACAAGGCGGTTATTTCATCGTCCACATCTGCAATGGTAGCAACAACGTTGCCTATTGACGCGCGTCCTTCCTCCGGAACAACCGACTGTGAAAGTCCGGTGAGTTTCATAAGATATTGTTTAAGGGTATTGGTCGGAGATCCAATCTTTCGATTCACATAATCGGTTGATTCACCATCGAAGTGGATCAAATACACAACACGTTGGTAGTCATAGGCAGCGTTAGTGTCGTATGTAGCATTGGACGCTCTCATTACAGAGCCTCCCTCACCGAAAGACTAAACGAATAATAACTAGTATTAGCCATCCGCCGAGGACTGAATTTTTTCATGATGGCAACGGCTGAGGGTAGATAAAACAAATGCCTGACCGTATCATCAATAGAATAGGAAAACACCAAGTTTTCGGTGGCGGTCAACGTAGCAGGATCGGCGGTTATCGAATCTATCTCTATCACTTCAAACTCATCATCATTATCCTCCGCCCTCACCAAAACCAAGTCCCCTACAGAAAACCCACTCACTGAATCAACCAACAGATCCTTTTGTCCGGAGGAAGCTGCTGAGGAAAGATCGGTATCCGATGCCTCATCCCCATCAACGGCGAACGAAAACGTTTTGCCCTGTCTAGCCCAAGACCACCAACCGATAAGATCATACATTTGCGATTCAGGGGCAATCCCCCTCACATCAAATTCAATGGCATGGAATCGAGCAGAAGTGACAGTCTTCCCCGATCCGGTCTGTCTCTGGCTCATGTCTTCTGACATATTCAACCGCAACGAATCGGGCTTGATTCCAAAGTTAATCGTCTTGCTATTATACACAATCTTTGCCAGTGCCATTTATTGAACCTCTTCGGCAGTCACGGCGTGACTAGCTACCAAGGTGACGTTCCTGTTTTCCACTGCTTCGCTAATCTTTTCGGCCATCTTCTCGATGTAGGCCTCGTCCCCGATGAAATCGCCATGGACCGTTATGATCAAGTTGCCCCTCTTTTCGCCTTCGTCGAAGGTCTCCCCTTCGGCCGCGTACCCACCCCCAGAGGCCGCAGGCATTCCAGCCCCCGAGGAATTGACTCCGGTAGAAGAGCCGACATCTATGCTCCTGATTTTGTCGATGTCCGCGGCGGTTTTAGCCGCTGATGCAGCCGCAAAAGCTACTGCCAGCCAAGGACCGCCTAGCCTCATGCCCCATTCCCAAGCGTCAATGGTAGCTTGAATGCCTTTGATAGTGGCGTCGGCTATGGCTATTGCCTTGCTCATCTTAAAGGCGAATTTACTGTGTTTGCCCATTTGGTTGAGGAAGTAGACGGCGTTGTTGTATGCGTCTTTGGACAGCTCTTTCTTCTTGTCCGCCATCTTCTTGTCCATACTAGTCACGGTATTGTTGTACTGACGGTTCGCGTCTTCCAAATTTCCGTAGAATTTATGGGCATTATCGAGCATAGTCTGTAGATGTTGCTCATTCTGTTCCAACGCCTGAAGATCTATCTGAGACATTTCCTCCATATGTTTCTGCTTCTCAGCAAGTTCCACCTCATGGAAGGCATAGAGTTGGTCGCGCAAGGTTTGATATTCTTGTTTTTTCTGATTCATATAAGCAGGCCACCAATCTTCCAAGGGCGTCGGTTTCTTTTTCTTCTTTTCCTTCCCCTCCTCTTGGCCCATCGTCGAGCCGGGGGACAAACCCTTCGTAATATAATCCGATTCTTCCATCATTGCGGATTGAAGAGCGGTAAGATCCTTGATGGCCTTGGCTTGGGTCTTAAAGCCTTCCAAGGCTGCCTGCGCGGTATTGAGTCGGGCAGTCCACAACTCAATGTCTTTGATGATCTGAACCCTTCTCGCTGGATCGTCGGAAAGGGCCTCTGGACTCATCTCATCATCCAGGTCACTCAGCTCCATCCGAAGATCGGCTAGGTGGCGTTTGGCTTCGCCCAGAGCCTCAAACTCGGTTCCCCGTTGTCCGATGGTAGATTTGAGATAGTCGTTGAATTTGCCTATTGCCGCGCCAACCAGCAAACCCTTACGCCCCAGTAAGGCTAGGCCCACCAAGCCATACTCCAGCATGGACTCGTTAGCCTTGATGAAATTCCAAGTATCTTTGATTTGTTCTCTCACATTCTTTACATATTCGGGGACCTTCTGGCGGATTAGTTCGCGATTGTTTTCGAGCCAGTTAGACAACTCGGTGTTGATGCTAGATAACTCGTCCTTCAGGGCCCTGAATACCCCTGCGGACATGACCTCCCTTTGGATCTCGGTGACGTAACTTTGGAAGGTGGCCGTCAGCCCTTGCCAATTGTTCATGGCCCGTTCAGCGGCACCCCCGAAATCCTTATCTAATCCCCGCATTATGGCCTTTATGACTCGGTCGATGGAGATGCCGGCCTTCTGAATCTCTTCCACTGTCATCCCAAAGGCCTCAGTAAGATACTTCCGCGCATCAATACCAACTTCGGACAATTGGTTGAGCTCTTCGGCAGACAGCTTGCCCAAAGTTTTCATCTGTCCCAAAGCACGAGCCACTCTCGGCATAGCCTCTTCGCCAAAAAGAACAGAGACGTCGACTAAGGTCTGCATGGATTTAATATTGGGATCCAGGCCCATAGCCTTCATCATAACAAACGTATTCACAGCCTTCTGAGTATTGACAGGCATTCGTAAAGCCCACGCATTAAGGGCTTCCAAAGTCTCCAGGCCCTTGCCCTTAGTGAGCGCATCCAACTTTAAACGCATTTGTTCGAAGGACGTGGCTGTGTCGAGGAATCCCGAGGCGAGCCTGGTCACCCCATACCCACCCGCCAATAGGAGCACGGTCCCTTGAAGACCCAAAAGGCGTCCCTGGAGAGCACTGGCCTCTGCGGACACCTTGCCGAAGGACCGCCCCACCGTCCGCGCCATGGAATGGGCAGTGGTGTCGAATTTGACCATGGCCGTCTTAAAGGTCCGTGCGGCGGAGGCGGCGGTCTTTGCTCCCTTGGTCACTGAGCGGCCCAAGGAAGAAAAGGCTCGGCTAGATTTTCCAAGGGAAGAATCTGCCGCCCTTTCGTACCCCCGCAAGGCAACCTCTAGCTTGGAGGAGTCCCCGACGAGGTGTGCTACGATATTGCCAAGATCAAGCATTCCGTTTGACCTTTCTCGTCGCCAACGAGGAAAGAATAGATTTTATTTCCTGTAGTTTCTGTTTCTTAGTGGAAGGGTATTTGTAACGCTCGGGCACAAAATCATCGACCTTAAACGGCGAGGAGCCCCTCTTCCTGTAGACGTTAGCGAGGATAGAAGCGATGATCCCTGTCCTTCGGTAATGTTCCTCCATCCCAAAAGGCTCCACCATACTGTACGCCCTCCACTCTAAGAGTTCCCTCGCCGAAATACTCGACAATAATTCATCCACCGTCTTTCCGAGGGCCAGAGCTAGACGGAAGAGGAATCTTCGCCCTGGCCTTCGTCGAAATTTTCAATGAAGGTCCGTTCCGCCTCTTCCCCCATACTATTGAGTCTCTGGGAAACGATGAAGATTCGACTCAGCGCCTTCCCTTTGCGATTCGCAAGCTCAGCCACGTCATCCTGGGAGAAGAGGCGTTTGCCCTTTTCATCCACGACCGAAGCCGCGACCAGGGCCGCCCGTACAAGCCCTTCCCCCCGCCTGTCTCCTGCGATGGCCTCCTCAAATTCTTCCAACTCTCTCGCCGTCATCTCCTTAACATACACATACCCATTCCACTCTGGGACCCAGACCTTCTCAATCTTCACTTCTTCCGCAGATCCACTAAGAATATCATCCCTGGTTAGGACCTTCATGTCTTCGCTCATGTCATTCCTCCTTTGCACATCAGTTAGCTAGACATCGTCACTTGGCCGGTGATTTTAAGAGTTACCGAAGCCGTGACCTTGTCATCGGTGGGCACAGACATACCTAAGCTGGTCACATAGGCCGCGAAATCAAAGGTGGTATTCCCTGTGTCGGGCAGAACGATCTGGTAGTTGACCGAAGAGTCCGACTCAAAGTCCGTGTTCATGTCATCGAACCCAGTTTTGGTGAAGTTCATGGTCAAGGACACCTCGCCCCCATCCCGAAATCCAGCGATAAACTCCCGGTACCCTCCACTGGAATCGAGATTGGTCACGTCAATGGTGTCTCTCGATTTGTTGGGACCATCGATGGAGTTGATTTCCGCAATAACCGTGAAGCTCTCGTTACTTGAATTCGGCTCCTACGCCAGAAAAAGCATTGCTCATAATCAGTTCCTCCCTTCTATGCTGTTCTTTGGATTGAAAAGTTTATCACAAAAACCGGCCTCTGTTCCTTATCATATCCCAGAAAGAGGGGGTCTCCCATAGCCTCGATCTGGATGTACCTTGTCGAATTCCAAGTCTCATTCGTGAGACCATTTAGGGCTTCCTTGATACTGTTTGCCTTGGTCCACGCCGCCTTATACCCCATCCGACTTCCCCGGACCCGGATCTGAACCGTAGGATAGTCGTAAGTATAGTTCATTACGGGTTCTTGGCCGCCCGTATCATATATCGTCACACAGTCGTTCGGTGAGTCCGGCTCTCGGCCGATAAATAGATCAGTTCCGAAAGTCCCCACACCCACTGAACTCTGTTCCAGGATGTCCTTTATGTCTTCAGAAGGCGGGTTCATCCGAGACCTCCCTTCATCCGGGTCACGATTATGCGACGAATGGCGTTAGTCCGGGACAGGGCTTTTTCCAAATACTTCCAACTCCCTTTGCGGTAATTCTTATTCGTCTCGTGAACGAACACCGCATAGTAGGCAGTAAACCCCAATTCGACCACCACCTCGCCCAGGCCCGCCAACTTCGATTTAGCTTGAGAGATGACCTTAGAATGATCGGCGGACAACCGGGCGGCGTCTTCCCCCATGAACCTTGGAGCGGGGGAGGCCTTCTGCCCTGG
>JAFDHO010000151.1 GCA_019308745.1 Deltaproteobacteria bacterium | reverse complement strand
AAAAGTCAGAAAGTACTCATTTCTGTCATTCCTGCGAAAGCAGGAATCCAGTAATTTCAAAGGCTTCTGGATGCTGGATCAAGTCCAGCATGACGGTTTTGAGACTTTTTACGAAGCCATCAAGACTATTCCAGGAAAAAAGAGAAGAGTCGGGGAGCCGATTTTATGAAGTAAGTGCGCCGGATTGATTCTCTTGACTGGATGTCAGGGTCGGCGGCTCTGGTAAGGTTTGACATTTCAGCCCAAAAATACTAGTATTACAGTTTAGCAGACGCGGTTGGCTAAGTCTGGGCCACTTCGGATGGATCAATCTCTTGGTAAGGCAAATATGGCTGTTGCACATGGGAAAGCGCCTTAAGACCCTAATTGTCGTACTGATCAGCGCCGTTGTCATCGGTTTTTTCCTGAGCATCTATATCACGGTTGACGAAAAAATGCCCGGGAATGCGATCGTGGTAGTAACCGTTGAGGACAGGCTTTACCACTCCATCTATTTTGATCACGTCTGTGTCGCAAACAAGACCGCCAAGACCATGACTCTATCCGAGGCCCTGGCCAAGGGATTCCGTCCACACGCCTATGATGCCGAACTGGGGTACTTCCAGGGAAATCGACGTTTCCTCTTCTACCATGTGCTTTCCAAGGTGGGGGTCACTGTTAATAGTAGGTGGGACGAGAACGGAAACTGGCTCTGGTAACCCCCTCCCCCTCTGAAATGTTCTCCGTCGACAGGTCAGTTTGCCATCTCCAGAAGCCCCTCCAGCTTGTCTTGATAAAATAGGGATTTCCTTTGCGCTGCTAAGGGAACGACGCTCGCCGAACTCTCGTTTGCTGCGCAAGGTGGCGACGAACCGCCTCCAAACCCTTTCGAGCGAAGGCGGGGTAGAAAACCCTATTCCTTTTCTCTTCGAAGAAAGCTCGCGATATTCTTTTTCAAAAGCTCATGTTCTTGGGAAAGACTCTTGAGTTTCTCCTGAGTCTCGGTGTGTGATTGTTCCAACCTCTTTTGCCTGGCAATAATATCCGTAATATCTATGTTTGCGATACAGCATGTCCTGTCGCTTTGCCTCTTCTCGGCAGAAGGGTATAGGTATGCCGTCACGTAGACGGGTTTCTCGTCCTTTGAGTAATACTTCAGCCGGATATTCTTGAAAGAGGCCCCCTCCTTGAGGACCTTGAGGACTGTTTCCCTGAAATCCTTTCTGTGTTTCTTTGAAAGCAGGGTGTAAGGGGCCTTGCCAACCACTTGGGATGCGGCATACCCGAAGACCGCCTCACATTCCTTGTTCCAATAACAGAGTCTCTCCTTTTGGTTTACCTTCAGGATAGGGAAGGTATCAGGTGAATCTATGGGTTCTGCTCTTCGTTCAAACACAGTGTCTGCCAGGGTATCTGCCCTCACCTTGTTTGAAAGGTCCTGAGCTGTCTCTTCAAGGGTATCCTCAAGGAGTGTATCCACAGCCCCCTTGCCCCCTCCATTTCCGACTCCAGGGGGGAGGTATGCCTTTTCCGACTGGCTGCCCGGCGAAAAGATTCGGACTGTATCAACGTTCTTTTGTCGGCCCTGTTCAGAATAAGTCCCATAACCCCTCTTTCGGTCAAACAAAAGAGCAAAAGCGAATATGGTCAACAGGGCAACAGAGTATATTCCCAGGGAATGTATCCTTGAGAATCTCGTGGGAATGAGATCTGGAAAACCGTAATCAATACCGGCTAAATACGAGAATAAGGCCACCTCCAGCAGAATGACAAACGCCCATAGAAACCCCCCCCTGTAACCCAAGCAGAATACTGCTATCAAGACGACGGAACCGTTCATTATCATTGCGGGGTTCATAGGGGCGTTTTCTTTCATGGCACCGGTAAACCATGTGATGAGGAGACATGTTGACCAAAGGATCAAAAGGGCATAGTTCGCCGACCATGCGAGATTCTTCATCCTCCTCATAAGTACTATGGACGAGATCATTAATAGACCTGAAAAAATGATCGTATAGAAGAGGGTCATGGCACCGCTGTAGAAATAAAAGAGACCTGCCAGGGGTGCCATCATGACAAAGGCGACCTGAAACACATTCATGGCCTTTACCCTCAGGCTCTCTTCCGGGTCCAGGCCACGCATCCCGCTGGAGAGAAAGTCATCTATAAGCGAGTCCAGATTCATTGTGAGGGCATGTATCCATGAATTGACGGGATAACGGAAACAGGATCTTGGGGAACGCCTTCTTTCAGGTTCCCGTTCAAGACCTCTCAAAGCTGCCCATGCGAGATTTCACAATTCAACAGGGAGGCCTTGGAGCGCCAGCAAGGGCTTTTCCTTTTTAGAGACCCAAGCCTGACATCAACAGGCTCCCGCGCAAACCGTTTCGTGAGGTCCACTTCTGGAGTGAGCCTGTTACATCATGCGACTTCGGACTCTGGGAGATCCTTTTCCGGGGCGCAAATGCCCCTCGATGGTTGATACATGGGCGGCAACTCGTAAGCGCCTATATCAGCATCCTCATCCTGCACACAGGTGTCATTAAAGGGGAAATGAGAGAGGGTCAAAGAAGCTATGTCGACGGGCCGACTATCGTGACTCTCCCCTCCCTGTCGATGGATCCGATACAGCTTCCCGGGCTGCCCTGTCCCTTGAACAGGGGAAAATTCGCCATGATCGTCACAGTGAACCTCTCTTGACCAGGCGCATTGTCTGCCGCAAGGTAATAATCCAGTTTGTGCCCAACGGGGATTCGGACGTGTAAGGCGTTGTACACATCGAGGACCTTTTGATCATTTGGTGAAGTATCGGAATAGATTTCAATGGGATTGGTTCCAGTATAATCCGTCTTGGGAAAGAACTGGTTGTTCTCCAGAAAATAAGCTATCTGAGCATCTATGATCCTCTTGGCCATAACTGCAGCTTCGGAGCCGAACGCCCTTTGTTGCCAGGTCCTGTAAGCCGGCAAGGCAGTGGCCCCCAAGATTCCCACTATTGCCACGACGACGAGCAGTTCCAGGAGTGTAAAGCCCTTGCTGTTACCTTTCATACAATACCCTTCGATCACGTGGACTAATACTTGATCCCCTTCGGGGTGATCGTAATCCTCATCTGTTCATTAGCCGGGTTTGCCAAGCTCAGGAGATAACCCGCCTCAGGGTCCCTCTGGTACTTGAGCGAAGCCAGATACTTCATGTCCTCTAGGGCCATGTTCAGGTACTTGGGGATGAGATCATCCAGCTTGTCCGGGTACTTATTGCCCTCATAGTGAGCATAGCGCTTGATCGCGCTATCGACCATAAACAGCAGTACCCGGGGCTGTGCCCCAAAATCGGCCCTGCTCCTGGGCGGCTCTTTGCCCCCGAATAAGATGAACCCCCACATGGCCAGTATCAAAGCTGAAGAGATGATCACAAAATAATGAAAGGCACCCCACTTTCTCTTTTTCTTCTCTTCCTTCTTCTGAGCCAACTTGGAACGTTTATCCTTGATGTTGATTCCCACTTCCGAAACAGAGAGCTGCATGGCACAGGTGAAGCAGAACAGTCGGCCCTGATTATCTTCCTCGCCTACGCACTCCGAGCAAATAGGCACACCACAACCCGCGCAAAGGTCCTGGGCTTCACGATCTGGGTGATTTCTACATTTCATTGAACATGCCTTCCGATCCTAATCCTTTGCCTCTCCCCTTGTCATAGACTAATTATAGAATGGTCCTCATGTCAATAGATAAATATCTCGAACACTTATCTCAGGCTGAATCCTTCAGATCTCTCCTACAGTAAGGACAGACAACCCATTCAGGCTGCGTAATGCGACCGCAATTCTCACAGGTCAAGAGCAAAGGCTTCTTACAGTAAGGGCAGTCCTTGAAGTCAAGGCTGACCCCCTTTCCGCAATGGGGGCATATGCTGGTCAACTCATCTTTCTCTTGAACAGCCTTTAGTACTTCGTCTATCGTCGTAATCCCGCTTTCTATCAGTTGTAGGCCGCTCTGTCCAAGGGTTGTCATGCCCGTGGCCATGGCCGCGTCCCTCAGCTTGTCAGTAGTCGCCCCGGACTGAATGAGGTCTCTTATTTGTCTTCCCACGGCCATGACTTCTTCAATGATCGTTCGACCCTTGAATCCAAGGTTATTACACCTCGAACATCCTGCCCCCTTGTAGAATTTGAATGGAAGATTCCGTTTGTCGAGACCTAACCGTCCCAGGAGCTCGGGGTTCGGCGTATATTCCTCTTTGCACTCCGGGCATACCTTCCTCACCAACCGTTGGGCAATGATCCCTATGAGAGAGGAAGAAATGAGGTAGGGGGCGAGGCCGATGTCCACCAGTCGAGTGATGGCGGAAGGTGCATCATTCGTGTGCAACGTCGCCAGGACCAAGTGCCCGGTCATTGAGGCCTGGAGTGCTATTTCAGCCGTCTCCATGTCCCTGATCTCACCTATCATGATGACATTGGGGTCCTGTCTCAAAATGGACCGGAGCACAAAGGGAAAGGTCAGTCCTACCTTCTCGTTTATTTGAACCTGGTTGATCCCCGGCAATTCGTATTCCACGGGATCTTCCACGGTGACAATATTCACTTCGTCCGACATGACGCCTTTGAGGCAGCCGTATAGGGTAGAGGTCTTTCCGCTTCCGGTGGGCCCGGTAATAAGCACCAGTCCCTGGGGTTGCTTTATGAAGCCCTTGACCAGATCCAGGTTCTTGGGGCTGAACCCGAGGTCACCTATGGAAAGGAATGTCGCTTCTTTGTTCAATATCCTTATGACGGCCTTCTCACCGTAATAGGTGGGCAAGGTGGAAACACGAAGGTCGACAGAGATATTCTTTGATCTTACCTTGATCCTCCCGTCCTGCGGGAGCCTCTTCTCAGCGATGTCCATACCCCCGAGGACCTTGATCCTGGAAATGATAATGGGTTGCGTCCACTTCGGGAGCTTGATGGAATCCTGCAAGACACCGTCGATCCTGTTTCTTACCCTGACCTGATTCTCCTGGGCCTCAATATGTACGTCACTTGCCCCCTTCTTAATGGCATTCTTGATGACGAGGTCCACCATCTTTACGAAGGGGGAATCTTTCATTTCTTCGAAGCGATCTTCCTCCTCTTGCTCTTCCCTTTCAGGGAGGAATTCCATGATGTCTTCCGTGCCTATCTCATCGGCGACTTCGCTAATTGTCTTTTCAGGGTGGTAGTGCTCCTGGAGGTACTCTATGATTTGTGTTGCGGTGGAGATGGCCGGTTGAACATTGTAACCGGTGATGAACTGGAGATCCTTGACGATGTTCAGGTCAAGGGGATCTGCCATGGCCACGTCGAGGACGTTGTTTCGAAGACTTACGGGAATGCAAATGAACTTACGCGATACTTCCTCGGGGATTGTGTCTATGACACTCTGGGGTATCTCATGATTGCTCAGGTCCACATAGGGTATCTTCAACTGCATTGCTAGGGCAAAGGCCATTTCCTCCTCTGAAATCAAGTTCTTGTCTACCAAGATCTGGCCCAACCTCTTCCCCGATTCCCTCTGGGACTGAAGGGCTTCCATGAGTTCATCCTTGGTAAGAAGACCTGTTTCCACAAGTATCTCGCCCAATTTCCGCTTTGCAATAGGCTCCTTTTTGTTAGGAACCCTTCTCTTGACCTGTAAGTTTGCTCTCTTTTGTTCCATCGCCACTTCTTAAGCGAATCAATTTCTCAAACTCTGAAACCTTCCGGTTGCCATTAACATATGAAGTTTAATACGAATTGACAATATTTTCAAGCTAAACCCTTAGTTGACCCCAATTTTGGCCCGAAAACTGCTGTCATCAAAGATTGGCCCTGGCACAGCCGAGATGAACGACAAGAAGGACACACTATTGTCCGAGAAAATGCCCCTGATGAGCGGTGAAGGTTATGCAGATGTGTTCCCAGACCACTCGGCTGCGCTCTTTATTGACGATGCTTTTTGGAATAGGGCAAGGGCTATCGCATAAATCCTATTTAATAAGACCTCACCGGATGTTACTGAAAAATGAAGATTTTTGCAATATTCTCCACTCCAGGGCTAGGGAGAACGGTCAATTCCCAGGGCCGGCATAAAGATTGCTTTGACTTTTTCTTATCTATTTAATATATTTATAAAAGTCAGGGGATTCGCCCGAACTGGCTTCCGGTCTGAAGGATCCGCGCCTCTGAGAGATTGTCAGAACAGTGGAAGGATGCAGTGACCGGTTTGAAGGAATCTAGGGGCACGAGGCCTTTCTGCTGTCTCCGATATTCCCTTATTTCATGTGCATGGCATACGATTTTGATGCTGTTGAGAAACTATTTGATTTCAGGGGGTTGCATAACTTCCGGGACATTTGGTTAACAGAAGAATCAGGAATGTTCGGAAGTCAAGCACATCCGTTGAACGCTTGTCTCTAATGGGGAAAATATCTTTTGATAGAATGGATATCCTTTGCGCTGCCCTGATAGCGGCCATCTTCACATTCCTCTCCTTTCAGGCCTTCTCCTTCTTTGAGTCCCTTGAAAAGGTCATCTATGGGATAGAAATGAGATTGGACATTCCGCGGACGCCTGCCCGGGGAAAGATTGCAATAGTCAACATTGACGAAAAGAGCCTGAAACAGCTCGGGCCGTGGCCATGGCCGCGACATCGTATTGCGGAGATGATCTCCATCTTGAAGAACAACGGAGCGAAAATAATAGGACTCGACCTCCTGTACCCCGAAAAGGAACAAAACCAGGGGCTTGCTGAAATAGCCAGGCTTTACAAGGAGATCGAAAGGAAGGGCAGGATCTCGGAAAACGATTCCTGGATCCTTGAAGAGCTCAAGGACATAGAGAAAAGACTGGACAATGACCGCATACTCATAAAGACCCTGAAGGAATCCGGTAACGTGGTCCTGCCCGTACTGGGGAGATACGGGAAATATGATACTGAGCTGCTCCTCGATGAGGGTTCCCTCCTCAAAAAGCTTGCGCCGGAGATAAACATCAATGCCGACGGCATATTACCCGTAAACGAGCTCGTAGCACCATTTCCCGAGCTGCTGGAAAACAGTCTGGGGATAGGGCACATCAATCTCTCACCTAACGAACTGATGAAGGGGCAAGTTCATCTCCTCTTCATAAACTACAGGGGCGTCTTTATCCCTTCCATGCCCTTTCGTCTGGCCCTGGATTACCTGGGCAAAGGGGCCGGCGACGTCATCGTCCAGGGGAAGGGAATCCGGCTGAACGGCAAGGTCATTCATGCCTTTAAGGGACAGATCTTTGTCAAGTTCAACGGTGCCACACGCTCTTTCCCCTATTATTCCTTCACGGACATCCTCAAGGTCAAGAAGGTCCCCGCCGTATTCAACAACAAGATCGTCCTCATAGGGTACACCGCCGATGGTGCCAACGCAGTGAGTACCCCTGTTGACGCCTCCATGCCCAGGGTAGAGTTGACTGCGAACATCGTGGAAAATCTCCTTACGGGGAGATACCTTCAACGGCCGGGCAACATCATCTTTATTGAGGCCTTGTTTATCTTCCTCTTCACCGTTCTTTCGGTCCTCTTGATGCCGAATCTGAACCTTTTGAACCGACTCGGGCTGGCAATAGGGCTGATATTCCTTTCCATTATTCTCGGCGCGGTGTCTTTCATGTTCCTTGAGTTGTGGTTCAAGGCCGTTTACATCACCCTGTCGGTCATCAGCATGTTCGTGTTCGTCAACATCAAGGAATTCGTCATCAAGCAAAAGGCCCTCGGCCTTTCTTCCAAGGAGAGCATCGAGACGAATCGGATGCTCGGCCTAAGCCTCCAGAGCCAGGGTCTCCTGGATCTCGCCTACGAGAAGTTTCGGAAGTGCCCCCTGGATGATACTATGATGGACGTTGTCTACAACCTTGGTCTTGATTACGAGCGCAAGAGGATGCCCCACAAGGCAGTTTCCGTTTACGAGTACATACTTCAGAGAACCCATGATTACAGAGACCTCAACCAGCGCGTAACCAAGTTGAAAAAACTCGTCGGGCCGTCACACCTCGTGGGCAAGGAAGGACAAAAGGACGGGAAAATCGTCGTGGGAGAAAGCCTGGATATCACGCCCACCGTGGGGCGGTACGAAGTAATCGGTGAGCTTGGCCAGGGTGCGATGGGCATCGTCTATAAGGCGAGGGATCCCAAGATCAACCGCCTCGTAGCCATAAAGACCATCCGGTTCTCCGACGAGTTTGAAGAGGGTAAGATCGAAGATATCAAGCAGCGCTTCTTTAGAGAAGCGGAAATAGCAGGCAAACTCTCTCACCGCTCTATCGTCGCCATCTATGACGTAGGGGAAGACTATGATCTCACATACATGGCCATGGAATATCTGGAGGGTGAAAACTTGGTCGATTACTGTCAAAAGGGCTCGCTCCTTCCCATGAGGAAGGCACTCTATGTTATCGAGGAAACGGCATCCGCCCTCAACTATGCCCATAGCCAGGGAGTCATCCACAGGGACATTAAGCCGGCTAACATCATGTTGTTGAAGAGCGGGAAAGTCAAGGTCACGGACTTCGGGATAGCGAAGGCCGTTTCCTCCTCGGAGACCAAGAGCGGCATTATTCTTGGGACACCCAACTACATGTCCCCCGAACAGATCAATGGCCAGAAAATTGATGGTCGTTCTGATATCTTTTCCCTGGGTATTGTCCTCTTTCAGTTACTCACGGGACAGCTTCCCTTTCACGGGGAGAGCTTGACCAATCTCTTCTACCAGATCACCCAGGTCAAACATCCATCCCCCCGGAGCATCAACCCCAAGGTGCCCAGGCCTCTGGAGCAGATCGTGGACCGGGCCCTTGCCAAAGACCCCAATGACAGGTTCCAGCGGGCGGAGGCGTTCGCGAAGTACTTGAGGGCCCTCATAAACAAGATGGACCAGGTCAAGGCCAGGAAGGCGAGGCAAAAGGCCATGGCCTCTTGAGGCCCGCAAGCTGAAACGGACGGGGTGGAACCCGTCCCTTCAAGACAAAAGAATTTGGGCTGGAGGGGCATGCTCCTGCATGACCTCAAGCCATTCCTTTGTTTTTGAAGGATGCAACCGTGTTGCCGGGCTTAAAACGAGTTTTTCAAAGTTCTCATCCTTTGTCTCTCATCGATATCGGTCCCGCAGGGCCTTCTTGTATATCTTTCCTGATCCGGTCTTTGGAAGCTCTCCTACGAAGTCCACGGACTTGGGGGCCTTGTATCTGGCTATCCTTTCTTTACAGTACTGGATGAGTTCCTCTTCGGTGACGCTGTGTCCGGGCTTGGGAACAACCACTGCCTTCACTGCTTCGCCCCACTTGGGATCAGGAATCCCTATGACCGCTGCCTCCAGCAGGGAAGGATGGGAGTAAAGGACATTCTCGACCTCCACCGAGTAAACGTTCTCCCCTCCTGTAATAATGACGTCCTTCTTTCGGTCAACGATATTGACGTAACCTTCCGGATCGATAGTCGCCATGTCACCGGTATGGAGCCATCCATCCTTGATGCTCTTGGCCGTCTCCTCGGGCCTTTTCCAGTACCCCCTCGTCACCGTGTCCCCCCGCACGATGATCTCACCCACCTCACGGTCGTCCGGCTCCACTTCGCTCCCGTCTTCCCGCACGACTTTGAGCTGCACCCCAAGAAAGGGGCGTCCTGTCTTTGCCTTGAAAGTGAACTGCTCTTCCGGTGGAAGTCTCAAGAGATTCTCCTTCAGGATAGATAGGGTGAGATAGGGGCTCGTCTCGGTCATTCCGTATGTCTGGACGTAGTCGCACTTAAAGGTGTCCATCACCTTTCGCACCACTTCGGGGGCAATGGGTGCGCCTCCGCTCAAGAGGACCCTCAAGGCAGAAAAATCATGCCCTTCCACCCCTGGCGTGTTCACGAGCATGTTGATCATGGTGGGAATCATGTTGGTGATGGTGACCCTTTCCTTCTCCATTGTCTCGAGGACCCTTTCGGGCTTGAAATCCTCAGCTATCACGTGGCAGCCCCCGACCCAGGTGATGGCAAAGGTTGCCCATGCGTC
>JAFDHO010000150.1 GCA_019308745.1 Deltaproteobacteria bacterium | reverse complement strand
CAGGCATGGGTAGTATGATATGGAACGGCTTCACGCCGGGAAATGACGCAAGATGTGTTCATTATTTGAGGGAAGAAGGTGGAGTTATCTTAGGGAAGACAGTGACGGCGGAATTCGCGGTTCATTTTCCTGGCCCAACGGTCAATCCTCACAATTACGAACACACTCCAGGCGCGTCCTCGAGTGGATCTGCTGCTGCTGTAGCTTCTTGTATGGTTCCTTTGGCCTTGGGCTCGCAGACAGGAGGCTCTACCATTCGGCCAGCGAGCTACTGCGGAGTGTTTGGTTTCAAACCGACGTTCGGCATGATTCCGCGAACAGGGGTCCTTAAGACAGTTAATCTTCTAGATCATGTTACTGTGTTTGCGAGAACCTTAGAAGACACTCAATTGGCTTTCGAGTGTACCCGTGTAAAGGGACACAATTTTCCATTGATAGATTCCATATTGGATAATCCTTGGCTGCAAAAGAACAGGCCGCCATGGCGAATTGCTTTTGTCAGAACCCATCTTTGGAATCAATGGACACCATATGCTCGGCGCGCGATGGAAGCTTTTGTGCAAAGGCTTTCAGAGTGCAAGGGGGTTCTTGTGAGTGATGCGGCGTTGCCTTCTGAATTTGAGGAAGCCCATGAAATTCATCGGGTTATCTATGAAAAGGCATTATCATACTATTATGCCACGGAATATACTAACCACAGGGCCCTGCTAAGCGATATATTCAGGGAAATGATTGAAAGGGGGAGGAAGATCTCCAAAGCGGATTATGTTGAGGCCATCGGGAAGCAAGTTTACCTGTCTGATAAGTTAGAGCAGTTCTTCAATACCTATGATGGCATTGTAACCCTGTCGACGGCTGGTGAGGCCGGGAAAGGGCTTGACGCAAGAGACACTGTTGATTCATGTCTTATTTGGACACTCTGCGGGGCTCCTGCCATCAACGTGCCTCTTTTCAAGGGGCCCAAGAAGCTTCCTTTCGGAGCGCAAGTGATATTCAGAAAATACAGAGACCATAGCCTCTTTAGTTTTCTCCTCGAGTTAAAGAAACAAGGTCTCATTCAATACCCTTTGGGAAACCAGCGCAGTCGCCATTTGAGTGACTAAGTCTCACTGGAGCTCCCTATATCGATGCCGGGAAAGGTCTTAAGAGCTAGGTAGTCCTTGTCTACACATAGGTACAAGGGAAGGTGTTTGATTCTTTGGAAGGTGGGACAACAATTGCGCCTAGCGGTATGGAATGTGCGATTGAAGAGCTTGTTTCGGACGCAAGTCGGCCGGTGGGCGACGGGGTAGGAGGGTGTTTTGAACCGCCTTAATTCCATTCTGATGTTTCAACAGCAGCTCTTTAATTGGACTTTAGTTCCTCTTGCGCGGACCTTGAAAAAGAAGTTTGGGTGTAAGCTCTACCTCCAAGTCCCTCTAAAGGAGAGCAAAAATGATTTCTTGGGGAGAGGGGGGGATGAGGTCTTTGAGGAGATTTTTGTGCATAGAACCGGCTATGATGGCCTGTTCATTCCCGTAAGTGTTCAGGATCGCGATCGTATTGTCGAGGAGGCGAAAGCTTTGGAGGAGAAGTATGGCTTTCGCGCTATGAGAGACATCCTACAAGATGACCGCCATTTGGGCATCGGTTTCATGAGGGGTGGACCTCTACATCCTCGGTCGTGGTTTTCTAGAGCAGGTAACCGCTATACCGCTCTCAGGCTCATGAAGGAGCAGTTCGACTATTACGAGAGACTCTTTGATGAGACCCAAGTCGATCTTATTCTCGGAGGGGGAGGGGGCTTTTCAGGGAAGCCACTTGGATTGATAGCGCGGAGAAGGAACATTCCCTTACGGATTCTCTGCTCGGCGAGACATAAGGATTACTGGTATTTTGCGGAGAATGAATTTGGAGAAACTCCGAGAATCAAGGATGCCTTTGACAAATTGGATGAATCAGTGGAGATGGTGCAGCCGATTGTGCCATTATCAGCATCTAAGGTGAAGGGGCGGGTGGTCAGGAATCTGGAGTTCCTCCCAAGTGCCAAAAGAGCGGGGAAGACTGCGTTGAAGCAGTTATACTACAAACTGAGGAGATATGACAAAGCAAGGAGCTATTTCATTTCAGATAACGTAAGATTGATACTCCGTGAGCATTCTCAGGCAAGAGAACTGCAGAAGTATGCTAGAACCTCCTTAGAGTATCTCAAGGGCACGAGATTTCTTTTCTTCCCTCTTCAGACAGAGCCTGAAGCCACGTTGACCACATTCTCTCCGGAGTTCACCGATCAGATCTGCGCGTTACGCGAAATAGCGCTGAACTTGCCGTCTGATACGTTATTGGCTGTCAAGGAACACGTCTATGCCATCGGGCGGAGGCCGCACGGCTTCTACCGTCATTTGGTGGAGATTCCTAATATTGCATTCATTGATCCAATGGAAGACGGCCTAGAGGTGGTAAAGAAAAGCATAGCGGTCGCGACGATCAGCAGTACAGCGGGGCAAGAGGCGGCTATTCTCGGTAAGCCTGTGATTTCCTTTGGACAGCACAATATCTACAGTTTTTTGGATCATGTCCATGTAGTTAAAGGCTGGAGTGAGTTGCCTGGTATCGTTGATGCAGTATGCCGGGGAACCTCCCAGGCCGAAGAGGAGAGAAGAAAGAAGCAAGGAGCTAGGTTTCTAAATGCTCTAGAGTCAATCTCCTTGGACATGGAAAAGATGGATATGTATAGGAACGGTTTTGGTAAACGGCCAGACGCTTCTGAGGAGGAGGCTGAACTAATTCTCGAGACTCTCCTTGAAAGCGTTTTTCGGTGAAGGATTTTTTTGAAGGGGGAGAACAGTGTTCCTAAGTGGGCAGAGAGTCTATTTGCGAGCTTTTGAAGAAAGGGATATTCCAAGGTGGCAGCAATGGTTCAACGATAGCGAGGTTACCGCGGAGATGGAAAAGGGGTTTTATCCAAATACGGTGGAAAGCCAGAAGCAGTTTTGGGAAAACATGTACAATGACAGATCTAATCTTCAGTTAGCGATTGTGTCAGTTGAAGATGACAAAGTGGTGGGGAGCATAGGTTTGCACCAAATCAGTTTCATTCATGGAACAGCTGACATATCTATCTTAATAGGAGAGAAAGCCTACTGGAGGCAGGGCCTGGCCAAGGAGGCTATGGGGCTAATAATAGAACATGCGTTCAATAAACTGAACCTTCACAAGCTTACAGGGGGAATGTACAGCAGCAATGAAGGTTCAAAGCGCCTATTTGAAGCTATGGGCTTCAGGAAGGAAGGAGAGCTCAGGGAGCAAGTGAAGGTTAGAGGTGAGTATATATCCGTTCTGAAATATGGACTAACAGCTTATGAATGGATGTCAAGAAGAGGGGGCAGATGATGCTGGCCATAATACCGGCAAGAGGGGGAAGTAAGGGATTGCCTGGTAAGAATGTACGACCATTGATGGGGAAGCCGTTAATAGCCTATTCGATCGAGGCAGCACTGGAGGCATCCTCGGTTACAAGGGTCATTGTTACTACCGACTCGGAGGAAATTGCTAGTGTAGCAAGGCACTATGATGCCGAGGTTCCCTTCATGAGACCTTCTCATCTAGCCCAGGACGACTCGATGGCGATGGATACCTACTTTTTTGTGATAGAAGAACTGGCTAGCAGAGAGGCGAAAAGTTATGACGAGTTCATAGCCCTTTTGCCGATTGCACCCCTTAGATCGAGCGAGGATATAGATAATGCAGTTTCGATTTTCAGAGGAGCAAAGGCAGATTCGGTCATAAGTGTTACAGAAGCTCCTGTGCCACCCCAGTGGTTTTTGAGAATAAAGGCGGATGGGACGCTAACAGGATACTTCGATGAAATGGACGGGGTTGCTAATCGGCAAGTTCATGACCTCGCTTACGTGCCAAATGGCGCCATCTACGTTTTCCGATATCAGCTCCTAAAGAAGAGTCGCCAATATTACCACCCAAGAACCTTTCCTTATGTTATGCCTCCAGAAAGATCGGTGGACATCGACACACTGCTAGATTTTGAATGGGCCGAGTTCTTGCTGTCTCGATCAGAAAATGAAGAAAAAGTATAGCGCCGCGGTTGTAGGTTTAGGGAGAGCAGGATTCTCATATGATATCGGAGGTACGCTGAATCTGCCACCTCGCTCCCACGTTAGGGCATATCTTGAAAATGAGAGGATAGCTCTTGTAGCCGTTGTGGAAAAGGAACCCCAAAGGATATTAGAGGTTCACAGGAAGTATGGGAGAGAAATCAGGGCATTTTCATCGGTGGATGCTCTGTTCCGAAAAAGGAATATTGATATTGTAAGCATATGCACGCCGCCGGAAACCCATTATGGAATCATAAAGGAGTGTCTTCGCTTCCAGCCGAGAATCATCTTCTGTGAGAAGCCTTTTACTTCCACCTATGAGGAAGCTATCGAAATCCATGGCAGAGCCAAGGAAAAGGGAATTGTGGTCGCCGTCAACTACAACCGTCGGTGGGATAGGGGGCATTGCAGATTCTTAGGCCAATTGGCATCAAGGGGGAATAAACCAATCTATGTCAGATGCCTTTACAATAAGGGACTTTACAATTATGCAAGCCACATGGTGGACCTTCTTATCTCTCAGTTCCCGGATCTTGTGGGTGTTCAAGCCTTACCAGAGGAGAAGGGTCGTTCCGGCTCTGATGAGAACATTTCTTTTTCCATATTCTTCAAGGGTGGATGTCGCGCTGATATTGTTAATGTTCGGGGGGCGCTCTATGACCTGTTCGAAATAGAGATTCTTACTGAAGATGGGATTTATGAACTGAGAAATGGTGGTGTTTACAAACGAGTCTATTTAGCACAAAGGAACGCACATTATCCCGGTTATACTCATGTGGTACCAGCAAATGATATTGAGGTCCCCCAAGAAGAGCCTGTTGGGGGCTTAAGTGAGGCTTTGGAAAGCTTCCTCATCTACCTAGATGGTCGGAGTTCTCGAATCAAGAGCGATTCTGTGAATGCCGTCAAAGTCCACCGCATTCTCCATAAAGTCAGGAGGTCTGCAAGAGAGAGCTATTGCTACCTAGAAACGGGGGGTGATTTGGAAGATGAATAAGGACAAGCAGTTGGCGCTTATGGGTGGAAGACCTTTAAATTCGAAGCCTTTTCCCGAATACAATACGATTGGACGTGAGGAAAGGGAGGCTGTGCTGAGAGTATTGGAATCGGGGCGACTATCTGATTTCGTTGCAACTCCGGGGGATTTGTTCTGGGGTGGCAAGCGAGTAAGGTTGCTAGAAGAAGCTTTTGCAGAATATTTCGAAGTCCCTTATGCCATAGCTGTGAATTCAGCCACATCCGGTCTTTATTGCGCACTTATGGCCATGGGTATTGGGCCTGGCGATGAGGTGATAGTCCCACCCTATACGATGAGTGCCACTGCGACGACAGTACTTATGACAGGGGCTATTCCTATTTTTGCTGATATTGAGCCACATACCTTTGGGCTAGATCCATCATCAGTAAAGAATGCCCTCTCCCCCTACACTCGGGGCATTGTAGCAGTAAACCTTTTCGGCCATCCAGCTCAGCTTCATGAATTGAAGCAAATAGCGGAAGAAAAAGATCTGTTTCTTTTGGAGGATAATGCTCAGGCACCGGGAGCCGTATACAAGGGAAAGTACACAGGAACCATCGGTGACGCGGGTGTTTTTAGCTTCAATAGGCACAAAACGATTCAATGTGGGGAAGGCGGTGTGGTTATTACTCGTAGCGCTGAGATTGCAAGGAAATGTGCCTTGGTGAGAAACCACGGCGAATGCATTGTCGGAGAATGGGACCAAAGGGATATTGTCAATTCTATTGGAGGAAACTACCGGATGACTGAACTGGAGGCAGCTGTGGCGTACTGCCAGTTCAGAAAGCTCGAAGCATTGAATAGCAGGAGAATTGAGCTAGCAGACTATCTAACACAAAGAATCAAGAACATTGGTGGTATTTTACCACCGAAAGTCGAAGAAAGCTGCAAACATGTATATTATTTCTATGTGATGAGATACGATGAGGAGAAGATCGGAATTCCCCGGGACCTCTTTGTGGAAGCAGTCAATGCCGAAGGAGTTTACCTAAGAGCTGGGTACCTCGAGCCGCTCTATATGCTTCCTCTTTTTCAAAGGAAGATATGCTTCGGAGGCAGCGGATACCCGTTCCGCTTGAATCCCCGAAAGTCTCAAGTAAAATACACACGTGGCCTTTGCCCTGTGGTTGAGAAGCTACAAGACAAGGAGATCATTCTCACAAACATTACGTACCCACCTCTCAAAGAGAGAGAAATGGAAGTTTTTTTGGGAGCAGTCGAAAAGGTTTTCGAAAAAAAGAAGGATCTATTGTTGTGGGATTGTCAAAGGCAGAAAAGGTGAGGTATTTGTATTGCTACTCCTAGCTACCCACCAAATTGCATCAGCTGGATACGTATCAGCCGTGATTGATCTGAACACTCTCGTGAATCAAGTGCCTTACCGCATTCTCGCTTCCGGGTATTCGAGAAGAGCCTTCTATGAGAGAGGTTTAAGATTTGTGGACTGTGAAGGCTGGTCGCGGGATAAAATGAGGCGATGGATCAAGGAGACTAATCCTAGTTTTATCTTAGCTTCGACTTCAATTGGTACAGATTTTGAGCATCACATCACGAGGATCGGTGCTGAGTTAGGAATTGGTACAGCGCAATTTTTGGACCATTGGGTGAACGCGAAGTGGCGTTTTAAGGATTCGGAGGGAAGAACTCTCTGGCCTGACTATGTTCTGACGGTTACTTCAGAGGATGCCTCGCTTCTGGTTACAGAAGGACTTCCGAAGGATAGGGCGATTGTCATTGGGCAGCCCGAATGGGAAAGCTTTGTTCGGCATGAGTTCAAGGTGAAGGATGCAGGGCATGTTTTATTGATCACTCAGCCTATTCGGAAATACTATGGATCACATCTAGGCTATGATGAGAGAGATTTCATTAGAGAAGTCCTGAGAGTATTGCGGTCTTCGCGATATGCAAAGAGAAAGACTGTTTTGGCTCTTCACCCGGAGAATAGCCTGGAAGAATTGGAGTTGGCTAATGGGTCTAGGATTGAAGTAATGGGCGGGGTCACTTCAACGATTCTGGAACAAAGCAGTTTAGTTATTGGAATGTATTCGAGTATTCTCATAAAGAGTGCCCTTATGGGAATCCCCACAGTTAGTTTTCAGCCGGTTAAGAACCGTACGGTGGCAGCATGTGGACTTCGGCAATTCATTACTACAGTGAAGAGCAGGGAGCAGTTGTCTAAGGTCATCGCTGCTCCGAGGATTTTGGAGGGTATAGGTATTCTCAGGGCATTTGTAGAAGGGAGTTCTCGAAGGTTGGAAAGATTTCTGTTAGAAAGGCTGGGAATGAGAAGTGAATAGGATAGTGCTAGAGAAGCTGATGTTAACCGCTGACTCGACGATCAAAGATGCTATCGAGACTTTGACTCACCATGAGGTGGGAATGATATTGGTAGTTGATGATGAGCAGAGGTTGATAGGTGTTGTCGTAGATAGTGACATACGGCGAGGTTTCCTGGAAGGATGCAATATGAATAGCAGCCTTGCCGATGTTATGAATGAAAGCCCTTATACCCTTCCGGCCAAGGTCAGCAACGAGGAATTGAAGAAAGAATTTAAGAGATATCCGCGAAGTTGCATTCCTCTCGTTGACGAGGAAGGTCGCGTTTGTGATTTGGCGCTCCTATCTGACCATTTTGCAGTCGATGGCCGAAAGGATAATTTCGTGGTCCTTATGGCAGGGGGATTTGGAAAGAGGCTTCAGCCTCTGACTGACAACCTTCCCAAACCCATGGTAAAAGTAGGGGGGAAGCCGATCCTTGAATTACTGGTGAGACATCTCTCCAGGCAGGGGTTTTGGAGATTCATCATGGTCATAAACCACTTCGGTGATCAAATAAGGACATACTTCGGAAATGGGCATAGGTGGAATGTGGATATTGAGTATGTCGAAGAAGGGAAAATGATGGGAACGGCCGGTGGGCTTTCGCTCATTGAAAAGGAATTAGAGGAGCCATTTATTGTCATGAATGCAGATCTTCTCACAAACGTAGATTGTCAGTCTCTTATTGATTTCCACGTGATGGAAAAGGGCAAGGCCACGGTTTGTGTAAGGGAGTATAACATTCAAATTCCTTTTGGTGTGGTGCAAGTTGAGGAAGGTCGTCTGGTTAGTATGGATGAGAAGCCATTACAGCGTTTTTTTGTGAACGCAGGGATTTATGTCTTTGAGCCGGACGTCCTGAAGCTGGTTAAGGAATACGAAGCAGCGGATATGCCAGATGTTCTCCAAAGGGTGAACACGAGGTACCCAGGAGCTATCGCATGCTTTCCCATTACTGAGTACTGGTTAGATATAGGAAGGATAGACGACTACGAGAAAGCGCAGAAGGAGTACGAGAAGGTCTTCAAAAAATGAGTGAATGGCAGGACAAGCGGATAGTCGTGACAGGTGCCGGAGGCTTCATTGGGAGCCATCTGGTGGAAAGGTTGGTAAAGGAAGGCGCTTCAGTTAAGGCTTTTGTGCATTACAATTCACGCAGTGACTGGGGAAACATCGAATACCTGGATGATGAAATCTTGGAAAAGGTCGAGGTAACCGCCGGTGACCTTACAGACCCATTCTGTGTTGAAAAAACGCTCGAAGGCTCCGAGATCGTTTTTCATCTTGGCGCCCTCATTGCCATCCCTTATTCCTATGTAGCTCCTTGGCAGTTCGCCCATACTAACGTTCAAGGAACCGTCAATGTCTTGGAAGCGTGCCGTAAGCACCGTGTTGAAAGGATTGTTCACACGTCCACGTCGGAGGTCTATGGGACGGCACTCTACACCCCTATAGATGAAAAACATCCCTTGCAGGCCCAATCCCCCTATTCTGCCTCGAAAATAGGGGCAGACAAGATAGCGGAAAGCTATTATCGGTCCTATGATCTCCCTATTTCAATTATTCGGCCCTTCAATACCTTTGGGCCGCGACAATCCGCTCGAGCAGTCATACCAACCATTATCTCTCAGGGGATGAAGAGCAGCGAGATCAAGCTGGGTGCATTAGATCCCATAAGGGACCTGACGTACGTTGCGGACACTGTTGAGGGTTTCTTGGCAATTGCAAGGGCGCGGAAAGCCTTAGGCGAAGTGGTGAACGTTGGATCCGGAAAAGGGATAAGAATCAAGGACCTGGCTTATCTTATCTTGGACAGAATGGGGAAAAGGAGTGTGACGATTGTCTCAGAAAAGCAAAGGCAGCGACCGGAGAGAAGCGAGGTCTATGAATTGGTATGCGATAACAGTAAGGCCAGATCGTTGTGTAACTGGGAGCCGAAGATTAGACTCGGAGAAGGGTTGGAAAAGACGATCGAATGGTTTGGCCGTGATGAGGCTCATCTGAAATCGAATATCTATAACATTTGAGAGACTTCAAGGGACAGAGGCCGTGGGCGCCTATCGGAAGAATTTTGGTTGCCTAGGAAGTCATGGAAGAGGCTGAGAGCATAACAAGACTTATCGAGGCCGCCGTACGGGAAATGTATGGAAAGAGCCAAGGGCCAATTCCGCTCCATTCACCGTACTTCAAAGGTTCTGAATGGGAATACGTTAGGAGTTGCTTGGAAAGCGGGTGGGTGTCTTCAGCAGGGTCATATGTGGAGCGCCTTGAGCAGGAAATAGAGCACTTCACAGGGACCCGGAACGCTATTGCGACAGTAAATGGAACATCCGCGCTGTACATGGCTCTTCTGGTATCGGGAATAGAGGCTGGTGATGAAGTCCTTTGCCCAGCCTTTTCCTTCGTGGGTACTGTCACACCCGTGATTTACTGTGGGGCTTATCCTGTCTTCATGGACAGTGACGCCAGAACCATGGGCATTGACCCAAAGAAGATTCTGGAATTCATCTCTGACAGATGCGTCAAAGGAAAAGATGGATTGACCTATGACAGAGAAACGGGAAGAAAGGTGAAGGCCTGCATCCCGGTCCACACCTAC
>JAFDHO010000149.1 GCA_019308745.1 Deltaproteobacteria bacterium | reverse complement strand
GGATCTCTTGGAAGAGGTGAACTTGTTTCAGTGGTACCCTATTCGCATAGCGAAAAGGTCTGGCGGTCGGATACCCATATCCATTATCCGCCGGAAGGAAATACCGGCATGGCGGTGAGGCAACCGACCGCCTGACTGGCACACAATAGAGCATTACTGCCGATGTCTTTCACCTCTGGAAAGAGATTGCTGAGGCCCCAAATCCTTGAAAAAGGCTAAAATGTTACATTTATTTCAATCCTGGCATGGTTTTTCCTCTGCCCCACCATTGGACTATCTAGCTTAATAGGATGGAAGCCCGCTCCACCCCAACAACCTCCAATACATGGACGTCAATAGGATCAGTCCTGCCATATTGGTGAACCACAGTATTACTCCAACCCTCAAGTAATCCTTGGATTCAAGGTATCCACTGGCATAGACAATCGCATTGGGAGGAGTCCCGATCACCAGGCAATAGGCAAAGGAGGAGGCTATGGCAGTACTCATGCTCATAAATGGTATCATGGAAGTACCGGGATGGACAATCCCTGCCATGGAAAGGGTCACCGGTCCTACTGCGGCGCAGGTAGGGCCGTCAGCCATGACCTGGGTCAGCATCGCCGTGATGGCATTTCCCGAAATGAGGAGCCCTATCCCCTTGGCCAGACCCAAGGGTTCAGTTAGTTGCACGATAGATCTCGCGATCCAGTAAGCCCCTCCAGTTTCCACAAGGACTCTGCCGAATATTATTGCGCCTGCGTAAAGCCATACTACTCCCCAGTCCACCTTTGTCTGGTAATCCCTCCAGTTAACTATGCCGGCAAAAATATAGGCAATTGCTCCCATGACGGCTATCACACCAATGCCAAACCTTATGCCGGTCAACTTCAGGATGAGATTCTTCTCGGTGATCCAGCAAAAGAGCATTATCCCAAAGATAATGACGGCGATCTTTTGTTTCCTGGTCCAGGCCTTTCCGAGCTTTTCGACCTCCCCCTTGACCGTGTCCATGGCATTGCCAAGGTTCCTGATCCTGGGCCTGAACCTGAGGTTTATCACTATCCAAGTGACCGGAACCAGAAAGAACAAAAAGGGCACGCAATAGAGCAGCCATTCGCCAAAACCCATGGAAATGCCGAACATATCCTCTGCGTAACCCATCATTATGATGTTGCGGGCAGCGCCTGACGGAGCAAGGGATCCCCCCAGATTACAGGCCATGGCAATAGTTATCATGAGCATCTTGGCAAGTTCCGGGTCCTCTGTGCCATCGCCCATGGCCGACATGGAATAGAGCAGAATGCCGATGGGTAAGAACATTGCCGCCAAGGCGTGGTCGGACATGAACATGGTCAAAGGTGAAATCACCAGGATAATGATTAGTGTCACCCATTTTATGTCAGGGTTTTTCAGCTTTCCAAACATCATCATTACGATACGCTTATCCACACCGGTCTTTACAAAGGCGGTGGCGAACATGAGGCTGCCCATTATGAACCACGTGGCATCAGACCAGTAAAGTGAAGCGATATTCTCCCTTGTAACGATACCGCTCATGATAGCGATAATGCCTATGCAGAATGCAACCATGGGCAGGGGAATGGCCTCGGTCACAAAACAGAGAACCACGAAAAGGACGATACCCACCGCGACTTTGACGTGTTGGGCAGCCTTGAGGGCCTGTGCCTTATCATTTTCTTCCAGCCCCTCCAACGAAAGCCCTTGGCTTCTCAACTGATATCCTTCATACATAATCCGTTGAAACTCGCCAGCCGGTATGTCTCTTGTAAAGACCCTGATCTGCTTGAGGCGCTCTTCAGAAGACGGTATCCCGTTCTGACTGCACCACTTCTGGCCCCTCTTTAGAAAGGAGGTTTGCTTGAATGACGATGATTCAATGCTCTTCTCCATCATTTGAACCATCTGTACCTGCCACTGTGAGAGCTCTTCAGTCCTTTTGCCGAAAAGCCTCTCCGCAAAAAAACGCTGCACGTATTTAGGCCCCATGGAATACTCAACGCCCACGTCTATCATACTCTTTGGCGTGGGGATCATGAGCAGAATTATCAACGCTCCCAGTGGTATTACAAAGAGTCTCCAGTTTACATACTTGTCATACCCTGTGGCCCTCTTTTCGCCTTCCCTTTTCATACTATTATTCCCCCCCCCTAAAACACCTTTCGCTCATTGCCCGTTGTTTCTCCATCCCATCATGAAGTTCAAAAGCAGCGGGAGCAAAGATAGAAGATCAACAGAGCCATGGTGGCATAAAAATAGATGCCCCTCTCAGTCTCTCTTGTAAGCTTCAGATTGCACCTTTGCTTCCGGTCTTGCCCGTCTCTTTTTCCGCATTCTTTCTCCATTGCCCTTTACCGCGTTTTCTAGGCCTCTTCCTCTTGTTTGAGGATGTCTCTGGGCGACTTCATGAACCGCCTTGCCTGGGCCAACCTGATCTTTTCTTCCATCCTTCTTCTCTTTTCAAAGGCCTCCTGGGCCTTTTCCATGAGAACCACGATGTCCGCCGGTTTCATCAAATAATCCGCAGCCCCGGACTTCAAACCATCAATCGCGGTCTCTACTGTGGCATGGCCGGTAAGCATGATGACTTCCACCAATGGGAATTTTCTCTTTATCTCCCTCAACGTGGAAATACCGTCCATCCCCGGCATCTTGACATCCAGGATCACCACGTGGATGTTGTGTGAGTTTAACTTTTCAAGCGCCTCTTCCCCGCTTGTGGCCGTGACCACATCATACCCCCTCTTAGAGAGAAGTTTCTCCACTGTGAGAAGAAATCTCTCTTCATCATCTACAAGCATGATTTTCATTTTTTCCATGCCATTATCCTCCTGAAACCATCGTTATATGCCTTATCCACCGATTTCATAATCAGCCGATTTTGCGGGAACCTCAAGAGTCAACCTCCCTTCGAGGGTGCCGGCAGATAAATGTAAAATGTCGTGCCAACGCCCTCTTCGCTGCTGAACTCCATGACACCTCCCATGTCCTTGACGATACCATAGCATACGGAAAGACCCAGACCGCTCCCTTTGCCGACGGGTTTGGTGGTAAAAAAGGGCATAAAGACTTTCCCCTGATTTTCTGGGCTTATGCCGCAGCCATTGTCCTTTACATAGATCTCTATCCTCTCCCCATCCTTCAAACGTGCCCCGACGATGATTTGGCCACCCTTTTGTCCGTGTTTTGCCAGGGTGGCGTCAATGGCATTGTTCAACAGGTTTATCAACACCTGTTGGAGCTGGGAATGATCTGCATTGATCCTGGGAATCTCCTCCGCGATTTCTAGGCTCAAGGCGATGCCTTCTACCTGGGCCTTCTTTTCTACCATGGACGTGACTTCAGGGATAAAATCGCGGAGGTCTATCATCCTTGATTCCTGTGCATCCCGTCTCCCGAACTTCAGGATTGACCGAGTGATCTTTGCACATCTCTCCATCTGGATATTAACCTGGTTTAAGGAATCTTCAACTTCATCCAAGGCACGTGAATCCCTTATTTCACCCTTTTCCTTGAGCTCCGACAGGATATCCTTGATAAGGAAATACTCGTTTCTTATGATCTGCAAAGGGTTGTTTATTTCATGGGCAAATCCTGCGGCCATCTGCCCGAGTTCGGCCAATCCCGTCGCCCTGACAAGTTGTTGGCTCAGTCCGTCTTTCTCCGCATCCAGGTGCTCCATGCGCCTGACAATCCTGTTGGTCAGGAAAAAGGCCAGAAGGATAATGACCCCTCCTCCAATGACAGAAATAAGAATAATCAAGTAAGTGGCAGAATAAAGAGAGCGGAACGCCTCAGACTTTTCCTGTCTGGCAACCAGGAGCCACGCCTTGTTCCTGAGCCATGCCGTTGCGTAAAGGTAGGCATCTCCCCTGGAGTCTTCCTTGATAAACGTCCTAACGGGCGAATCCTGAGCCGATGGTTCTATCTGTATGCCACTGTCTTTTTCCATGAGGTCTCCGCCCGAGCGCCTCGTCGTCTGAAATACCCCCTGTCCATTCAGTATGTATGCCTCCCCGGTCTTGCCGATTCGAACCTTTTCAACAAGCTCGTTAAACATGTGGGTATCAATTGTCGCCCTGACTACCCAGGTCCTGTTGGCATTTTTATTGGCGATTGCGATAATGAAATGGGGGATCCGGCGGTATCCCAGAAACACATCGCTGATGTACCAGCCCCTCCTCATCACCTCCTTGAACCAGTCAGCCTCCCTGTAGAGCCTGCCCTTTAATTCGTATGGACCGTAGTAGGCGACATGTAATCCTTCCTGGTCAAAGATTCCAAGGTCCACGTAAGCATTTGAGCCCCTCTGCAGGTCATGAAAGATTTTTTCCAGATTCTCCTGGAGGCAAAACTCCTCGAAAGTATATGATGAAGAGATCAATTCAAGGTCGGCCTTTCTCTCCTCCAGAAAGTTTTCGATGATAAGACGGTGATACTCCACTACGCCCTTTATCTTGGACACAACATTATTTTCCAGTGAGCTCACAAAATAGTAGTAGCCTATTCCGAGGGACAAGAAAAAGGGTATAGCGGGCACAATGATCATGCTGATCAAAATGATCTTTCTTATGGAGGAATAGCGTCCTCTTTCCATCACCATTTATCTCAGAAGATATCTCCACTCTTTCTCAGAAGGAGCCTGGCTTCAGCCTTCCTTATGCGTTCCTCCTGGTCCTCTTTCCTCTTCCTGGCGCTCTCCAGTTTCTCCATGAGTTCCTTGAAGTCAGCGGGTTTTAACAGGTAATCAAAGGCCCCCAGTTTCATGCCCTGTACGGCAGTCTCGGTTGTCCCATGGCCAGTGAGCATGATGACTTCAACAAGGGGAAAACGCCTCTTTATCTCCTTGAGGGTCTGGATACCGTCCATACCGGGCATCAAGATATCCAGGATGACCACGTCAATATCCTCCTTTTCCAGGATCTCCATGCACTCTCGCCCGCTGTACGCGCCCATGACCTTCTCTCCCGCTTCCCGCAACCTGAGCGAGAACATCTCAACAAAGTCCTCTTCGTCGTCCACCACCAGTATCCTAATCGGTATCTTGATCATGCGCATCACCCCTTTCCCTGTTGTTATAGTCCCGGAAGCTTATGCCATTAACTTCGGGTAAACGCTCCTCACCTTGCCCTATTCTAAGGCACCTTGGTAGCCTTATAGTAAAACAGCTACCCTCGCCGAGACGGCTTTCCACCTCTATGGTGCCGCCCAGTCTTTCAATGATGCCCCTCGAGACAAATAGACTAAGCCCTGTTCCCTCACCGGGTGGCTTTGTGGTAAAAAACGGCTCAAAGATCCTCTCAAGGTGCTCCCTGGCAATTCCACTGCCCGTATCACTGACCCCTATTACGGCTTCCTCAAACCCTTCCCTTGCTGATATGATGATTTTGCCCCCTGCGTCAGTTGCATGGATGGCATTCGTCAGGAGATTGACGATTACCTGTCGCAACTGGTAAGGATCGCTATAAATTGCTTGCGGAGGGGGGTCCACATCAACCTGAATCTCTACAGCTTTTTTGGTTGCCTCCCGATTTGCCAGGCCAACGGCTTCCTCCAGTAGCGTCTTGAAGTTTATCTCCGAGGTTACAGGACCCTGTCGCCTCACAAATCCAAGCAGTTGATGGGTTATTCGGCTCGCCCTGTCCACGCTTTTTTCGATCTTCTTGACAGCACGCTCAAAGTCCTGCCTTCGAGGCATATCAGCAAGTTCTTTTTTCTTTAGCAACTGTGCGATCCAGCCCGCGGATTCCTTTATAATAGCAAGGGGATTGTTGATTTCATGGGCAACGCCGGTAGCCATTGTGCCGAGGGAGGCCAACCTTTCACACGCTGCCATTCTCTCCTCCATCCTGGCTTTGAATTCTGCCTCCCTTCGTTTCTCATCCTCCCTGAGGATTTTCTCGTGGGCCTGACCGATCTTGCTTACCAGGTGGTCTATTTCAATGGGCTTGGTAAGATAGTCGTATGCACCCGCCTTTATCCCTTCAACTCCCTCCTGTATGTTCCCATGGCCTGTCAGGAGAATGACTTCAGTAGAAAGGCAGGATGCCTTGATGCGCCTTAGTACCTCCAGCCCGTCTATCCCCGGCATTCTTATGTCAAGGATCACTATATCCCTCGGATCCCTTTCCAGTTTTGCCAGGCAGTCTTCTCCATTTACCGCCTCTTGCGTTATGAAGCCCCTCTTTGCAAGCCTTTTAGCAAGGGTGCTTCGAAAATGATCCTCGTCGTCCACCAACAGGACGTGTATATTTTTCTCCCGATCCATAATACTCTTAAACTTGACCCATTCCACCCGCCTATCTATACCAGCCCCAGGATCTTCCACCATATACTGGCCACGACCACCAGGATGGCAAGCAGTATGGGTATAGCCACGGCGCCAGCCTTGGTGAGGTCCGAGGCCTTGAAATAGCGATAACTGTATGCGATAGCATTTGGAGGACACCCTATCACCAGGAGCATGGCAAAGGAAGTTGCCATCCCCAGACAGAGGGCAATGACCCTGGGATCAACTCCCTCCAGTTGTGCCATGGGTATCAATATGGGCAGAATCAGGGCCGCGGCCGCCACGTTGGCCATGGTGTTGGTAACAAGGGCACCGAAGACACCCACTCCGATAAAAAGAAGCAACCAGCCCCCCCCCTGAACAAGAGGGAAGAAAAGGTTCGCAAAGTAATCCGCCGCCCCGGAATATCCCATGGCAAGGCCCAGTGAAATCCCGCCGCCGAAGATAAAAAGGGCTGTCCCCCACTCAAGGTTTTCGTGGATGTCTTCCCATTTCAATACCCCGAAAAGGACCAGGGCCCCGACCCCAAGCATGCCGGTGATCGAGTAATGCATTCCATGGAACCCCTTTGTCAACCACAGCATAAAGGTCAGCCCAATGATGACCAGGGTCCTCTTTTCAAGGGGGCTCCACGGCCCAATCTCCTCGTCAAGTTCCGGGAGCCTGTATTTGGGGTCCGGTCTGAAAACCAGGTAGAGTATTGCAACGGAGGCGGGAACAGTCAATATTGCTGCGGGCATGGCGAACTTGATCCAGTCCAGGAAACTTATCTCTATGCCGGTGAACTCCTTTAAGAAGGCGGCGGAAACCATGCACCGCCCGCCTCCGACCAGGGTCCCCATGCCGCCACAGCTCGCTGCAAAGGGCAGGGAGAGCATCATGAACTTGGCTGTCTTAGAACCCGGTTCAATGCCCGCAGCGCGCATCATGGGGAGCATGGTTACTATTCCTATGGCGGTAGCGGCTGCATCGTGCAAGAAGGCTGAAGAGATCCCTAAACCTATGGAAAGGATGAAGGTAAACCTGACAACACTCGTCCCCGCTCTCTTTATTATGAAATATCCCAGCCTTGTTGTGATATTTGCCTTTTCCAGGGCAATGGCAAAGATCAGGCAGCACATGATAAACACGACTACCGGGTGCATGTATGGTGCCCAGGCGTTTTTTACGTCCGTAATGCCCATGATGACCAAAAAGACGCCTATACAGGTAGCGGTTATCTCAAGGGGGATAGGTTCGACCACGAACAAGAAAACCAGGACCCCAAGAACCGCGAGAAACCTCTTGGCCTTTGGTGAAAGCCCATCAACGTATCCTATTTCGATCCCGGACAGACCGAGCTCGGAGGCCTTGGACCTGATAAACTCTGCGCGGGATTGCAGTAAATCAGGATCTACTATCCTGACAACATAACCGCCTCCCTTCTCTTCACTCGACGAGACCAATTCGAAATGCTCACTTATTGTGCTCAACAGGGCCTTGTCGGTATCACCCGTGATTCGAAACATAGTCCCTTCCGGTCTTGGGAGTAACAGGACTACGATCCCCAACGCAAAAGCAACTAAGACCAGGAACCCGCTTTTTCTATAGAACATGTCTCTTCCTCATCCCCTTTCTATCTTCAGCGCCGGCACAAACTGTCAACGACCACCTGACTTTTGAAAAGCCTGCCTTATCTTGGCCATAAGTTCTTCCAGGTCACAGGGCTTTGTGAGATAATCAAAGGCCCCAGCCGCCACACCTTCCCTTGCCGCCTTTTCAGACCCATGCCCTGTAAGCATGATGACTTCCATTCCCGGTGCCATTTTCTTGAATACTTTCAGGACCTCAATGCCGTCCATACCCTCCATCTTGAGATCCACTACGGCGACATCAAAGTCTTCCCGCCGCAGGACCTGGATGGCCTCCGAACCGCTGAGGGCCTTGGTAACCTTGAAATTCCTCTTACCCAGCCGCTTGGAAATGACGTTTACATAGGCGACCTCGTCATCAACGAGGAGAACCTTGATATAATCTCCCTGTCCTTCCTCTCTTGATGATGAGATGGCTTCATTATCACGGATGTCTTTTCTGTCTCCCGTTGCCATAAGACCCTTTTTTAAACCGTGAACGGTGAAGATCGTTCCTCCCCGGTCCCTCCATCTTTTTGAGCTACGATCTCTCTGACGTGTTTAGCGGCCATATTGGCTCAACAGGGCCCAGGCCTTTCTCTTCTATTCCAGGCCGTGACTTGAAAGGGCTTCCCTTATCTGGGCCTCTTTTATCTTTTCCATGTGTTCCTGCTTCTTCCTGGCTGCCTGGTTCACCTTCTCTACGAGATTCTCTATTTCACAGGGTTTCATGAGATAATCGAAGGCGCCCAGCTTCATCCCCTCAATGGCAGTCTCCACCGTGGCATGTCCTGTCAACATGATAACCTCTACTAAAGGATACTTTTTCTTGATCTCCCGGAGGCACTCGATACCATCCATGCCCGGCATCTTGACGTCGAGAATAACGACATCTACGTTTCTATTCCTATCCAAGAATTCAATGGCCTCTTCACCTCCCAGCGCCGTGATTACCTTCAAATCACGCTTGTCCAGGCGCTTGGCCATTGTCTCTACGAAAGAAGCCTCGTCATCTGCCAGCAAGATAAAAGGTACGTTCATAATCTTCCTCCCTGATTAATGGGTAACCTAATCTTTCAGAATCTTTGTGCCCCTGATTTATGACGACTTCCCGAAATCACTGCTCCTGGGAATCTTGATCCGGAAAGTCGTTCCCTGCTCAACAATGCTGTCCACCTCTATATCTCCCCCCATCTTCTTGATGATACCGTAACAGATTGACAGGCCCAGGCCGGTTCCCTTGCCGACGGGTTTTGTTGTGAAAAAGGGGTCAAAGATCCTTTCAAGGTTCCCCTGGGGAATTCCCGGACCGTTGTCAGAAAACTCGAAGACCGCTTGATCACCCGCACTGTAACTTGAGATCTTGATAGTTCCTCCTCTCTTATCCATTGCATCAAGGGCGTTATTGATCAGATTCAGAAATACCTGCTGTAGTTCAGACGGGGAAGCCTCGATTGTAGGCAATTCCTTTTCCAGTTCCACTTCTATCTCCACGTTACTGAATTTTGCCCTCTGCGCCGAAAGAGATACCACCTCCTCGATAATCTGGTTCACCTGGACATGCTGGGGTCTTGTATCTGTCTTTCTCGCAAAACTGAGCAACTTATGGGTGATTTCTTTGCACCTTCTTCCCTGGACCCTGATTTGCTCCAATGCCCTCCTGAACTCCTGGAGGTTTTCACCATCTTTGAACTCTTCCTCTTCAAGAAGGTCTTCAACCCATCCCGCTTCCTCGACCATTATGGCAACAGGGTTGTTGATTTCGTGGGCGATCCCGGCGGCAAGCTCACCCACAGAGGCAAGTTTGGCCGTTTCAATCATCTGCCTGTTAATCATCTCCTTTTCCTGGTCCGATTTTGCTATGCGGTTCACCATTCTTCTGGAAAGGAGGAAAGCCACCGCTACAATGCCCATGCCGCATATTAGAAAGATGATCAATGCCATTTTGAATGCGCGGTTTAGATCCGAGAAGGCGTCCGATGCCTTCTGCCGGTAGACGAGGATCCAGTCGCCGTTCTTCAAGAAAGCCCCCACATAGATGATCTTTCTCCTCTTATCATCAGGCCCGCCTAATATTTGCACTTCTCCATTGGCCTTGTCTTTATCTTTGAGTGACTCCTTGAAAGAATTAATACTTTCTCCGAGGTCCACTTGAGCCTTGGTCT
>JAFDHO010000023.1 GCA_019308745.1 Deltaproteobacteria bacterium | reverse complement strand
AGCATGGTGTGGGCACACCCTTATACCATGAAGGTCCCATGTTTACAGGCTGTTGCCCAAATCCCTTTGTCTGCTTTACTCCCGAATGGGGACTATCAAGGAACTATTGTGCCCCTTGGGAGGTCTTTTCAAAAGGCTCAATATTCGCCCTGATCCTTCTAAGCGCCCCCATAATCCTCATAGCCGCCTCCTAACAGGCACAAAAGACGGAGACTACGGTGGAGATGATCTTTTGGGGCTACTGAGGCCTTCTGTTAAATGTTTGGTGCCGTTGCCCGTGTCTGGGAGGAATTTGATTGAGCCTTTTGAAAAGACCTCCCAAGGGGCTAACCAGCATCATTTTTGTGCTTTAGGCAACAGCCTGTTTAATACTTGACAAAGAGTTGTTAAAGGTTTAATCGAAGAAAGAGGTAAAATGGTCTTACCAATAGGGTATTTATTAGGAGGTTACTATGTTGTTGTCAACAAAAAAAGATGGGTGACGTTCTTTTTGGTTGTCCCCTTGTTTATCTAATAGAGAAAGGAAGATGATTCCCTTGAAACCCTTGCCTATCAAACCGATTCGAAAGAAATCTGTTCCGGAAGCGATCGTTAACGAGCTTAAATCCCTGATCGATTCAGGACATATTGTCCCTGGCAGCAAGTTGCCCGGTGAGCGGGAGTTGGCACGCATGCTGAATGTAAGCCGGCCTTCTTTAAGGGAGGCCTTGCGTGCTTTAAGGCTCCTTGGCATTGTGGAAAATAGGCAGGGAGACGGAACCTATCTGGCCTCTTCCAAGAAGTGGCCCATTGAGCCTTTCAGTATTATGCTATCCATTAAAAGGGGAGCGCTTTTGGACATCTTTGAGGCGAGAGAGAGCATTGAAAACACCTCGGCTGGTCTTGCGGCCCTCCGCCGAGATGAAGATGATCTCAAGGAAATGGAAAAGACGCTAAAGAAGATGCGATTGAACCTGAACAACCCCGACGGATACATCAAGTATGACCTGGATTTCCACAAGGCGGTCATATCCGCAACAAAGAATCCCGTTTTTGAGGACCTTATGGACAAGATCTACAATTTGATTATGGCTACAAGTGACAGCAGCCGGAAATATCCTTCGGAGTTGTATAAGGAGCAGAATTATCGTCAACATGAGATAATCTACGAACATATCAAGGCAGCCCAGCCAGAGATGGCCACAAAAGCGATGGCCGATCACATGGGGAGGATCAAGGCCCAGTTGTTGTTTGAAGAGGAACAAAACAATAAGGAATCTATTCCTGACCCCCCTATTTTCCTTTAGAAGCGCACTGACCCTTCCAACCATTCTTTGCTTCTGGAGAAGGTGATGGTGTATCCCTATGAAGATCTGGCCATTGGAAAAGTTGATGCGGAGGAAACCTCGGCCACAGAATTCGGAGCCGAAGGGGGTATTGAAATGAGTAGGGACAGGAATCGTGTTCTAAGGCGTCAGCAGAATTATGATGCTCTTAGGCTCCTTGAGGGAGGAGGAAAAGATGGATGTGAAAAAGAGGAATATCGGCTTCATAGGGGCCGGTAATATGGCCACGGCATTGGTAAAGGGCCTGGTAGAGAGCGGCCTCTATGATCCCAAAGACGTGGTGGCATCAGACATAAGCCGCGAGCAGCTCAAAAAGATATCAGGTGGCTTCGGAATAAGGACACTCCAGGACAACAATGGCCTGCTCAGAGAGAGCAGTATCGTGCTTCTGGCGGTAAAGCCCCAATCCATGGGTGAGGTCCTCGATGAGATAAGGGAAGGCGTAAGAGAGGATCACCTCGTGATATCCATAGCTGCGGGGATCCCCCTGAAGATGATCCACGATGCCCTGGGGGAGAATGTCGCTGTGATACGTGCCATGCCCAATACTCCTGCGCTCATATTGAGCGGCATGATTGCATTGGCCTCAAGACCCGGGGTCAGCCCCGAGAATATGGATACCGCACAAAGGATCTTTGGTGCCGTCGGAAAGACCGTGGTAATCGATGAAGAAATGATGGACGCGGTTACGGCCCTTTCTGCGAGCGGGCCGGGCTTCGTTTTTCGGATCATGGAATGTTTCGTAAGGGCCGGGGAGAGCGTGGGATTCGACAGGGAGACCTCGACCCTTTTAGTACTTCAGACCTTTCTGGGGGCTGCCAGGCTTGCCATCGAGTCGGACACGTCCTTGCCCCGTCTGAGAGAGATGGTGACATCTCCTGGCGGGACAACGGAGGCCGGACTCGGGGTATTGGAAAGCAAGGGGCTGGAAGAAGTGATCATTACAGCCGTAAGGGCTGCCAGGGATAGGGGAATCGAACTGGGCAAGATGTGAGGCTTCTGAAAAACCCATATCTTATCCTCCCCGGTTCTTGATGGTCCAAGAGTCAAATGTGGTTAAGCCGCAAAAAGCTTAAAGGACTGATGCTTTCGGAAAAGCTCCAGATGCGAGGCGCGCAAATCTTTAGGAATGAGGCGTACATAGAAGGACGCCGCAGTGACTAAAGATGAAGCGCAACGCCGCAGATGGGGTTTTTACGGAGGCATCAAATGTGCATTTCAACCATATCGCCATCCTGGAGGACATAATCGCGCTGGACCATCTGTCCGTCGTAAACCTTTTCGCCCCAGATCTTGGCGTACTTCAGTTTTTCGATGAAGTCTTTGTGTACTTTTCCGGCCAGGGCCTCCAGGGTGCTGCCCTTGGGGAGAACAAAGGGGGAACTCAGGTCGGGGCCTTTGCCCGGTGCCTTGGTGTAAACGCGTATGATGCCCGCGACCTCGTAAAACTTCTCCAGCAGGGCATCAAGATTGGTGCCTGTCCTGGCAGATATCCCGAGGCAGGGTAGATCCATTTCAGATAGTTCCAGGAAGACCTCAAAATCCTCCCTGTCTTTTTCTCCGTCCATTTTGTTCACTAGGACCAGGAATTTCTTGACAAAAGGGGGTTTCTTGAGTCCTTCGGGGACGGGACGATCCTCGGGGAAGATTCGAAGTCCCTCGAGGATCTTGACAGTGTCCTCGAGTTGCTGGATGGGATCTCCATGAAGGTCCGCCAGGATGGCCAAGATGTCGCCCCTCCGGATCAAGTCTGTCAGCCAGGGCTCATTGTGTTCCTTGCTCAAAGGGGGGGTATCCACCAGTTGGAACTGGATATTTCCATATTGCACCATGCCGGGGACAGGCTTCCAGGTGGAATGGGGGAAGTCCGCAACCTCCGGAGAAGCATTGGTCAGGGCAGCTACCAGGGACGATTTCCCTGTGTTAGGGAGCCCGACCAGGATGATTTGGGCCGCTCCTTCTCTTTCTATCGAATGGACTGCGTCCCTCTTTGCGCCGCCCTTTTTTTGTTGGGCCTGGGCCTTAACCTTTGAAATGCGGCGTCTGAGATCCGCCCGGAGCTTGTCGGTGCCCTTGTGTTTGGGCATGATCATCAGCATTTCTTCGAGGGCTTCAACCTTTTCCTCCGGGGTGGTGGCCTCTCTGTAACGCTTCTCAGCTTCAAAGTATTGGGGCGGTAAGTTTGCCGGCATAGTTTGGAACTCCTAACGGGGTGTTTTTTATCCGATTGGGCCAAGTTGTGTCAACAATATACGGGCTGCTGCCCAAATGCCTTTTGGGCATAACCAAAGCCTGGTCCTGTGGGCCAGGGCATTTATTCTTTTAAGGTTTCGTGGAGTAAGGCGTTTTCAAGGGCGAGGGCGATACGTTTGCCGATGTCCGCGAAGAGGGGATGGTCTTCCCTGCGGAAACCATAGGGCTTTTCGAGGGAGTCAATATAGATGGCGCCGAGAATCCTGGAGCTGCTTACCAAGGGCAAGCACATGACGGATCTGATCTTGAGGGATTTCAGGGTCTCCAAGAAACCCGAGTTGTCCTCATCAACGGTGTCCAGCATGACCACGGGCTTCCCTTGCCTGAGGACTTGATCGACGATATTCTTGCTGTAATTGACTGTCGTGTCGGCAAGGGATTTTTTTGCCCTTGAGACCACGGTCTTGATTTCTCTGGTTTGTGGCTCAACAACGGCGATGACGGCCCTGTCAACCCTTTTCAAGAGGTTAAAGACGTTATCGAGGATATTTCCAAGGATTTCCTCAAGGTCCCTGTTCAAGAAGTCGCCCTGCATCTCGGACACCTTGTAGATGAGGTCGATATTCTTCTGAACGGTTTTGATCCTCTGGTGACGTGCCTGTGATGTAGCGGCTGCCCCATCAGCCGCGGACAGCTCGATGGAATCCAAGAACGGCATGATCTGTTCGACACATCCTTTCCCCACACAGACCACGGTCATACCAATAATGATGGGAATCCCCTCCTTGAGCGCGACCTCTCTTCCGGGTTCCACCCGGTCACCGTTGTAAAAGGTGCCGTTTCGGCTTTCCATGTCTTCAATAAAGAACCCCGTGCCCTTCCTAAGGATCTTCAAGTGGGTACGGGAAACCGTCCTGTCCATGATCTGGACATCGTTGTCAGGTGAGCGCCCGATGAGCGTGATGTCCCCTGAAAGATCAAAGGACTTTCCCCTATCCGGCCCGTTGAGGATATGAAGTTGAACCATTTCTTGACTGAGTCCCCCTCCTCTTGCACTGAATTGCCTTTCAGAGCCATGGCGGGAACCGGCAACTTCAGACAAAGTATAATTTATATTAGCATATCAGATAAACAATATAAACAACTTTTCTTAATGTTTGCTAAGTGCCTCTCTATCTATGTAAAGGCGAACAATAATTGTACAGTTTCCATGGGAGCCCCAGAAAATACATGAAATCTGCCTGATGCCGCCTCAGGGCAAAGGGAGACACCTCGGGGAAGTTTGCATAACGGCCTGTTGACAACAAGAGTCTTTTCCCTTATTCTCCCGAGGACCCAACATATCGACTGCCTTGAGGGAAAGCATTCCATGAAGTGTGCAATCCATCCAGACAGAAACGCCAAGTACAGTTGTGTCTCATGCAAAAGGCCCCTGTGCGAGGACTGTGCCATCGAGGTTGGAGGCGGGATCACCAAGTGCATGAATTGTACGTTCCGTGGCGCCCTCCAGGAGATCAACCAGAGAAGGCAGGAGAAGATAACTTCAAGAAAGCACAAGGAAGTCGAAAAAGAGGTCAAAAAGAAGAAAAAGGCCTACCTCAGAGTAATCATTCCGATCAGTATCGGACTGGCAGTTGCCATCGTGGAACTTCTCCTTTACTACCGGGTCACGTCCGTGATGGAGGTCGAGGAATTCCGCCCGGCTGAAGACCCATCGGCATTTGCCATCGTCCTGGACGAGGCCATAAGGAGCTATGCCCTTGACCATGGCGGCGTCGTCCCGGGCCGACTCCAGGAGTTGCTGGGCAGGTACCTTCCGCGGGAGAAGATCAGGCCGGTGGATTTGGAAGGGTATAGATACGCGCGCACGTCTCCTACCTCCTACACTCTTGAGCCCATGGATATGAATGGCGACCTGCCGGTGAGCCTGACCTTTACCGATGAAGGCCTGGAAGTGGGGGGTGCGCCATGAGCCGGAGGGATCCCGGCCGCGGGGCCAATGGTTTTACCCTGGTGGAGTTATTGGTCGTCATAGCTATTATAGGTGTCCTCGCCTCCATCTCCGTGCCCCTGGCCAAGGCCTACCGGATCAAGGCCGAATACAGCAACCTTACAAGCACCTTGCGATACCTCATGGATGGCATGGAGACCTTCTATATTGAAAACGACACCTTCTATCCCACGGGCATCTGGGGCATGGTAAGGGTGGACAGGGGTGTTGAAAGGGATATACCGGAGCTGAAGTATACCTTCCCTGCCGGACACAAACATCGGTTTGACATCTATGCCTTAAACCTGAACTGGGGGGGCATGAAACTGAATTACTCCTACATCTATGTGTACGCGGACTTCGATCGAAATAACAACGGCAGGGACGACGTGTATCTGCTGACCATGTACTTGAGGAACAGCACGCCGGTAGAGATAGGCGGGGTCTCCTATTACAGAAACGTGAGGCAACTGTGGTAGCTGTCCCTTCCCTCGCGGGGCTTCTCATGGCTTTTGGTAGATGGCCAGGATTCCATTGAGTGATCCGGAGGAGGTCAGAAGCCTCAGCCCCTGGTACTTGGGGAGGATGCTGTTGAGGCCGTACACCATGAAGATGGCCCCCTTCCGTGCCTTCCGGGCGATGATTTCGGCAAATTCGTCGTGCATGGTGAGATAGGTGTAAAAGATATCAAAATCGCCGAAGGGGACACCGGTTTCCTCTTCCAGGACTCGGTACAGGTCCTCGTCCAGGGCATCCCCGTTGAAAAGGCGGATGTTGTCTGGAGGGACAGGCAAACACCTTCTCTTAAGTTTGCCAATCAGGGCCGTCCTTAGCTGTTGATAATCGTCGAGGGTCCATTCATCAAGCTCCATGCCCGCTGATAGGCGAACCAGATAGCTGAGGAGGACATTGACCCGTCCGTCTCCGCAGCCCATGTCCAGAAAAAGCGATTTCCCGGGTCTCAGCAGCCCTTCGGAGATCAGGGATTCAAGGGGAGGCAGCAACTTCTTCAAGTCCGATGATCTCCTGAACCCGAGGCACCCGACGTCCCCCACCTTTCTTTCATCGTAAAAGCGGGCGACCTCACGGAGTGTCCTTCTCAGGGTAGCAGTCAACAGGGCCATCTTTGTCACAGTGTCCCGGGTCATCTCATCGGAGGGAGGTCAGCCTCTGCCCCCAACATATGTTCACGCGGTAGCCGGCAAATAGGTCACGGGGATATGAATTGCTTTCGATTCTGTGGGTGCGAGCAGGTCGGTGAGTCCCGGCCGCCATGAATTCTCAGCAGATTCAGGATGCGTTCCTTAACAAGGAACAAATATTCAATCTCCTGCCCCTCCTTATCCCTGAGCATGGAGATGCTGTCGGGATTGATTCGATCCGTAATCTTTGCGCACAAATAGTTGATGCATATCACGTGGCGGGCAGGAAGGAGACACCCTTGCGTCCCGAGAAAGAGACAGCTCCGCGGATTCTGGCGGGTCTTCGGGATGTCTTGCCCCAGGAGAAGATTGATAAGGAGCAAGGGGCCATCGTATTTCCTTTCCATTCCTTTGCCACAGCAAGATCCGCCATCTTCTTTTTCGCAGGACCGGCAAATCTCCCGAATCCCTGCTTCTTCCATGGCACGGTGGGAGGCCCGGATCGATCTGTTGAGATCCGCAATCCATTGCTCTAGCTTAGGGTCTCCGCGGAGGATTTCTCCGAAATCACGGTAGCAGCTCTCGGCCCATGCAATCTTGATGCATTCGTAAAAAGTCACAAAACGTCCCTTGGCGTCATTCCCGCGAAGGCGGGAATCCAGTCTTTTCAAATGGTTCCGGATGCCGGATCAAGTCCGGCATGACGAGTGGGCGACTTTTTACGAGCGTGTCAATCTTGGACTCCATGCTGCCTTGACGGTAATATTCATGGTATACCATGGATATTACTTCTTCTTGGTCCTCCCCCCTTTCCCCTTGCCTTTCTTGTCCTCTTCCTTTTGTTCCTCTTCACCAAACCTTTTCAACCCCTCTGCGAGCTCCTTCAGCTTTCTGTTGACCAGGTCGTTGATGGTCCCCTCGGGATAAGTCCCGTCTGGTTTGAGTTCGCCCGCTTTTTTCCCGGTCAAGATTTCTATGCCCTGATCAACGGTCTTTACCGCGTAGACGTGGAAGGTCCCCTTCTTAACCGCGTCCACCACGTCCTTTCGGAGCATGAGGTCCTTGACATTGCTCTCCGGTATCATGACGCCCTGCTTCCCGTTAAGCCCAATAGTCCGGCAACAATCATAGAACCCTTCAATTTTCTGGTTTACTCCCCCAATGGCCTGTATCTCCCCTTTCTGGTTGACGGAGCCCGTAACGGCGATGTACTGCCTTATGGGCACGCCCGAAAGGCTCGACAGGAGGGCGTACATCTCCGTTGATGAAGCACTGTCCCCGTCAATGCCACTGTAGGATTGCTCAAAGGCGATACTCGCGCTCATGGTGAGGGGTTTGTCCTGGGCATATTTCTTTCTCAGGTACCCGCTCATGATAAGCATCCCCTTGTTGTGGGTATTTCCGGAGAGGTCGGCCTCCCGCTCGATGTTTATGATCCCTGCCCTTCCCATGGACGTTGATGCCGTAATCCTGGAGGGTTTACCGAACATATAGTCACCGAGACTGTAGACCGCCAGCCCGTTGACCTGCCCCACGGCTTCTCCCTCCGTGTCGATGAGGAGGGTGCCCCGATTGATCATTTCCTGGATATGTTCTTCTATCTTGTTGGACCTGTAAACCCTGGCTTCAATGGTCTTGTCCACATGTCTCTCCTGGACAACGTCTTGGCTGTCTTGGCCCGCCCAGTAGTCGGCCTCCCTGAGGAGGTCGGTTATGGTCGGAAAGCTGGTAGAGATCTTCTCCTGGCGCCCTGTCATGCGTACGGCATGCTCGATCAGGGCTGAAACCGCAGTCCTGTCAAAGGGCCTCAGCTCGTCCTGGTCCTGTCGCATTTTGATGAATTCCGCAAACTGAAGGATGGACTCCTTATTCTTGTCCATGGCAGTATCAAAATCCGCCCTGACCTTGAATATCTTCCTGACATCCTCGTCATAGTACTGGGCCAGGTAATAGAGGTATTCATCCGAGATAATCGCCACCTTCACGTTAATGTCGATTGGCTCAGGCTTCAGACCCGAGGTCGTGAAGAGATAGAAGGGGTCGTAGGTCTGGATTTCCATCTTTTTGGTCTTGAGGGCCCTCTTGAGGGCAGGCCAAACGCCCGGTTCAATCAGGACGTCCGTCAGATTCAATACCAGGTAACCGCCGTTCGCCTTGACAAAGGACCCTGCCTTTATCTTGCTGAAATCCGTCCTCCAGACCCCGCTTCGGTCCACCACCCTCTCGATAACCCCGAAGAGATTCCTGTAGGTCGGATAGTTCTCCACAATGACGGGCGGTCCCTTCTGCTCGGCATTATCTACCATGAGATTTACCTGATAGGGCTGGAAGGGATCGCCTTCAGGGAGGAGGAAAGGCATGCCCTGGACCTGCTGCTGGGCCTGGGGCATGAAGATTTGCAGGTTTTCGGTCATGTCCTCCAACATATCGTCCAGATACTTGTTGATCTCATTGTTCTTGTACCTTGTCTTGAGGGCAGCGGCCAGTTGCGCGGCAACCTTCATGAACATAAGCCTGTCCATCTTTTCTATGTTCTCTTGGACCTCCTTTTGAAGGTCTCTCAGCTCGAGGAATATCTGGTCTATCTCCCCCCTCAATCGGGCCTGTTTCTCCTTCAGCTCTTCAAATTCTTCCTTGGGAAAGCGCCCCTTTTCAACGAGGGCCTCTACCTGGTCTAAGTGCATGGGGTTCCCATCTACCAGGGGGACCACCTCCGGGCGCTTTATGGGGCCCACCTGTACATCAACGAGGGCGAACCCTTCCTCCCTGACCTTCTTGTCCAGGTCCTTAAAGAAGGCCTTACCGTTCTTTTCGTATTCTTCCATAATCTCTTTTTTTCGATTCAAGTATTCCTGGCTCTCAAAGAGCCTCGGAACTTCCTTCTTCAGGGTCTCCACGAAGTCCCGAATGTCTCGTTTGAATTGACTCCCCAGGCCCGCCTTAAGCCTTAGGAGGGTCGGTGCTTCAGGGTTCTTGAAATTGTTGACATAGCAAAGATCATCCGGAACCTTGCCGTTTTTTCGGGCACTCTCTTCCAACATCTTTCGAACGGTAGACAATCTCCCGGACCCTGGTGCCCCTGTCACAAAGACATTGTAACCGGGCTTGTCCATGCCCATGGCAAAACGGAAGGCATCAACGCCCCTCTCTTGGCCGATGATTTCTCTGAGTGGCTTCAAGTCTTCGGTGGTTTCAAAAGGCAGAGTGGCCGGGTCAAGTCTCCATCTCAGTTTCTCTAAGGGAACCCTGTAGCTTTCGGATTTCTTCCTGGGCATATATTTCTTCCTCCTCTTTGTGCGTCGAGCCGGCGGATTGCCAATTGTGTTAGAGCAAGTCCTTCTCTTTTGTCGATTAAAGGATGTTGCGGAGCCCTTCAAGCGAGGTAGGCTATCTTACCCTGATCTTTATCTCTCGCGGGCGGTCGGGTTTGCATTTGGGCATATCAATCCTCAAAACCCCTTTGTCGAAAGTGGCCTGTATGTCATCTATCGACACCTTGCAAGGGAGTTTTATGCTCCTGGAAAAATAGCCATATCTCCTTTCGATCCTGTGATAGGCGGCTTCCTCATTGGTGGTGGTCTGCCTCATTTCACCTCTTATGGTGAGGACATCTTCGCTTATAGAGATATCCAGGTCTTCGGGGTCGACGCCAGGTAACTCCGCCTTGACCAGGAGACTTTCATCGGTCTCGCTGAGATCCAGGTGCGGCATGTCCCTTTCGAAGGTGGCCAGATAACCCGCGTCGAAGTCGTCCCAGAGCCTGGCAAAGAGACGGTCTATGTCCCTTCTTAGTCTCCTGATTTCTTGATTCTTCCATAAAACCAGCCCCGGCATAGTCCGCCCTCCTGTCTTCCTTGGAAAAAGGTTAAATACAAGAAAATGCCAAAAAACTCATTTTAGGAACAACCTCCCCCCTATGCAAGGGAAATCTCAAAGAGAGGGACATCGGTATGCAAGGATTCACAATATTTTGTATATTATACCTAAATCATACCACTATATCTAGATTCATATGTTTTTAGCCATTGTTATAAAACATTTCTATTATCATGTTGTAGGAAGAAATATGGGTTAAGAAGGGAAGAAGTGCCCCTAATTTATCTTGATTATTTAATTTTTTTCTTGACAAATTCCCATTAATGGCCTAAAAGTGTCATAAAGTGAAATAAAGTGGAACAAAGTGTCAGGAGAACATGTTCAGGGGCCGATCAAAACATAGCCTTGACGAAAAGGGAAGACTTGCCATCCCTGCGCGCTTCAAAGAGGCGATGAGGGGGAAGGATGACCAGTGCCTCGTTTTGACCAATCATTTCAACTGCCTATGGGCCTTTTCAAGGGCAGATTGGAGATCTATCGAAGAAAAGGCAGCCCAGTTATCCCTCTTTGACAGTGCCGTCAATACCTATCGTCGTTATTTTATATCAGGAGCGCAAGAGTGCCCCGTCAAGCAAGGCAGGATCACGATCCCTCCGGACCTGAGGGAAATTGCAGGGCTGAAAAAGGACGTGGTCCTCGTCGGCGAACTCAAGCTCTTTGAAATCTGGGACAGGGAGAAGTGGGAGGAGGAATTCGAGAGGGCCAAGGAGATTTTCCCGGATGTCAGCCAGTCTCTCTCAGAACTCGGAATATAGGGCAGGGCAATCCCCATATCTTCACCTGCCTGTGCTTGTCAACGATGTTGTAAAATATCTGTTGACCTCCCCCCGGGACGTCTATGTTGACGGGACGGTCGGAACAGGGGGACACAGCGAAGTACTGGGCCGCCTTCTGGATAAAGGGGGGCATTTGATCTGTCTGGACCGGGATCCCGACGCCCTCAGTCTTTCAAAGGACAGACTTGCCTTCCTCGAGAGCCGGCTCACCCTCGTGAAGGGGAACTACAGGGAAATGGACGAAATCCTGGAGGGCCTGGGGACAGGGAAGGTGGCAGGGATCCTGTTGGATTTGGGGATGTCGAGTTATCAACTGGACAGATCGGGGCGGGGATTCAGTTTTAGCCGGGATGAGCCGCTGGACATGAGGATGGATCCGGAGGAAAGGACAATGGCTCGAGAACTGATCAACCAGTGCGGGCCGGCAGAACTGGAGAGGATTCTCAGGGAATATGGCGAAGAGAAAAGGGCGCGACTAGTCGCGAGGGCAATAGAAAGGGCACGAAGAAAGGGGCCGATCGAGAGCACCATGCAGCTATCAGAGATCATTAAATCGGCGCTTTTCCGTTACCGCAGGCCCGGCGAGAAACATCCCGCAACCCGGACGTTTCAGGCCCTCAGGATAGCCGTGAACAGGGAACTGGAAAACCTTGGGGTGTTTTTGGGAAAGGCCCCCGACCTGATCAAAAAGGGGGGACGCCTGGTCGTCCTGTCATACCATTCCCTGGAGGACAGGATGTTAAAGAAGACCATGCGCCAGTGGGAAAAAGGGTGTGAATGCCCGCCCGATTTCCCTGTCTGCCGGTGTGGCAAGGAGCCCCTCTTTCGGAGGCTGACCAAGAGGGGAGTGAGGCCCGGCCAGAAGGAAATAGAAGAAAACCCAAGGGCCCGGAGCGCAATCCTGAGGGCCGCAGAGAGGTTGTAAGCCATGGTAAGACCCATCCAGAGAGCTGAGAGCGAAGGAAGGCGGAACGCCAGAACCGGCGTGAGGGTGAGCAATGCGCGGAAAAAGAAGGTTACCTTTCGCTTGACTCATCGCCAAATACTGCTTATGGCCCTGATACTGGTTGTCTTTATGGGGAGTGGAATCGGATACGTATGGTCCAATTTCGAGGGGACCCAGATAGGGTATGACCTGAGTCGACTAAAGGAGGAAGAGCTAAGGCTAAGGGAAGTCAACAAGAAGTTAAGGGTGGAACTGGCAACATTGAAATCGCCCCAATCCCTTGAAAGATACATTAGGAGGTTGGGGCTCAGGGAACCTTCACCAGAGCAAATAATCATTTTGCCATGAAGGTAAAGGAAAAGAAATGGATTAGGTTTCGAATCTACCTTGTAGCCCTCTTCTTTCTTTCCGGAATTGGGATCATTTGGGCTCGGGCCTATCAGCTTCAGGTCCTGGAGAAGGATCGATTGTCCTCCATCGCTCGTGCAGGCTACAAGGGCGTTATCACCCTTCCCCCAAAAAGAGGCACAATCTACGACAGGGACGGAGACGAACTGGCAGTCAGTGTCGAGGTTGAATCGGTCTATGCCCACCCCAACCTCGTGGTCAAGAAGGCCTCTACGGCCAGGCATCTTGCCAAGATTCTGAATGAAGATGAGGGAAGAATCCTCAAAACACTGAAGAGTAAGAAGCCCTTTGTCTGGGTAGCCCGAAAGATCCCGCAGGAAACAGCGGGGGCAATAAAGGCCCTGGAGCTTGGGGGCATCGGTTTTACGAGGGATAGCAGGAGATACTATCCGGGCAGGGAGATAGCCGCGCACCTGATCGGTTTTGCGGGCGATGACAATCAGGGATTGGAGGGATTAGAGAAGAGATACGATGATGTCCTGAGGGGCCCCGAACTCTCTTTGGTGAAGATGCGAGATGCCCTGGGGAGGCCCTTTTTCATCAGCAGGCCCGGCCTCGAAGACCATGAGATGGGCAATCTCATCCTGACCATCGACAAGGACATTCAATACAGGGCACAAAGGGCACTGGGCGAGGTGGTAAAGAGGACTGGTGCCAAGGCGGGGCACGCCCTTGTGATCGACCCCCAGACGGGCGAGATCTTGGCCATGGCCGTGATTCCCCAATTCAACCCGAATGAATTCAGGGGCCTTCATCCAAGTCGATGGAGAAACCGTATCGTTACGGACAGCTACGAGCCTGGCTCAGTGGTAAAGATATTTCTCCTGGCCGCAGCGTTAGAGGAAGGAGTCGTCACTCCTAACACGATGTTTGACTGTGAAATGGGGGCCTTCAGGGTGTCGGGTCATGTGATTCACGATACCAAAGAGCATGGCATCCTGAGCGTGAAGGATATCATCGTCTATTCCAGCAACATCGGGGCCGTAAAGATGGGACAGAGCCTCGGGTACGAGAGGTTCTATGAATATCTGAAGAAGCTCGGCTTCGGCGAAAAGACCGGAATCGACCTCCTGGGAGAGAGGCGGGGGTTCATAAGGCCACCGGAGGAGGCGAGGGAAATAGACAGGGCCACGGCATTTTTCGGGCAGGGCATGACAGCAACCTCCGTGCAACTGGCCATGGCCGTAGCGGCCGTCGCCAACGGGGGAAGGCTGATGCGGCCATTCCTCGTCAAAGCCGTCACCGACCAGCGAGGCAGGATCACCAAAAAGATCGGCCCGCGCCTGAGAAGGAAGGTGCTGAGAGGCGAGACTTCCCGAGAGGTGGCCCGGATTCTGGAGGAGGTGGTCAGTGAAAGGGGTACAGGGCCTCATGCAGCTATAACCGGATACAGGGTGGCCGGAAAGACAGGCACTCCCCAAAAGGTGGATCCCCTTTCAAAGAGATATTCCGATGAGAAATACATGGCCATTTTCGTTGGGTTCGTTCCCGCAGATAGGCCAAGGCTTCTTATTCTAGTCTCAGTGGACGAACCACGAGGGGTTCATTATGGAGGGGTCGTAGCCGGGCCGGTATTCAAGGAAGTCGGCTCCTGGAGCCTGCACCACCTGAGGATAAATCCAGAGATCCAATTGGTAAAGAGTGAGGAGCCGGGTCTCAGGGAAGTCAGGAGACAGATTTTGCCCCCGGTGAAGCTCGCCTCCAGGGGAGAAGACAAGACCCTGCCAGATTTTAGAGGCCGGAACATGAGAGACGTTTTGAAGAGGGGGAGGGCCCTCGGGCTTAGGGTAGTCGTTGATGGGACGGGTTTTGCCTACAAACAGTTCCCGGAACCAGGGCATCCCCTGGAAAAGATGGATGTGGTAAAGGTGAGCTTTAGACCTCCGGAATAGGAAACGGGGCACCCATGCGCTATGAAACTGTCTAGACTCTTGGAAGCCATAGAGATCAGCGACTTCTCCGGAGACCTCCAATTGGAGATAGAGGGGTTGGCCTATGATTCCCGAAAGGTTAGGCCCGGATACCTTTTCGTGGCCCTCAGGGGGCATAGGTTGGATGGTCACGACTATGTCCCGGACGCGGTCGGGAGGGGCTGTGTTGCTCTGGTAGGAGAGAGGTTTCAAGGAGTCGGGGAGGGCATTACGCGGATCCTGGTTCCCGATTCCCGCAAGGCCCTGGCAAGACTGGCCCAAGAATTCTACGGAGCCCCTTTTGAGGGAGTGAGCCTTATCGGGATTACGGGGACGAACGGTAAGACAACGACGAGCTATATTCTCGAATCCATCCTCTCGGCAGCTGGTGCCAGGCCGGGTGTTATCGGGACCATCAATTACAGGTATTCCGGCGCGGTACACAGGGCTGAGGTGACGACGCCCGAGTCCCTCGATCTCATGGCCCTGCTGAGGGAAATGAAGGACCATGGGGTAACCGATGTCATTATAGAGGTTTCTTCCCATGCCCTGGACCAGGGGCGAATAGGTGAGTGTGCCTTCAAGGTCGCCGTCTTTACCAATATCTCCAGGGACCATCTGGATTACCACAGGGACATGGAAGCCTATTTCAAGGCAAAGAGCCTCCTTTTTCAGAGGATCGGAAGAGGGAACCCGGATGACCCAAACTACGCGGTAGTCAACCTGGACGATCCCCGCGGTCGGGATCTCATGAATCTAACCCAGGCACAGACGATCACCTACGGCCTCAGCGGGAGGAGCGATGTGAGGGCGGAATCCATTCATTGGGATGAGAAGGGCATTCGAGCAAGGATAGTAACTCCCCTGGGGGCAAGGGCCATAGAGTCTCCCCTCATAGGGGAGATCAATGTTTACAATATCCTTGCCAGTATTGCGACTTCCATGGCCCTCGGTATCGATCTCGATGACATGGTGAGAGGCATCAAGAAGATGAATAGGGTTCCGGGACGGATGGAGCTTGTCCCCAACGGCCTGGGGCTCACCATAGTCGTGGATTATGCACACACACCTGACGCCCTGTTGAAGACTATTCGGAACCTGAGGCCTTTGGCGGAGGCGCGATTCATCACGGTGTTTGGGTGCGGAGGTGACAGGGACAAGGGGAAGCGGAGGGAAATGGGCCGATTGGCAGGGCTCAACAGTGATATCCTGATTATCACCTCGGACAACCCGAGGACCGAAGACCCCCTGTTGATCATAGAGGAGATAGAAAAGGGAGTTCAAGAGGCGGGACTGGGGATGGTTTCTCCACTTCAAGACACGAACAGTGTAAGCAGGGGGTACCTCCTGGAGCCGGACAGGCGAGAGGCCATAGGAAAGGCCGTCAGGCTTGCCGAAAAGGGGGATCTTGTCCTGATTGCGGGCAAAGGGCATGAAGACTACCAAATAGTGGGTACGGAAAGGCGCACCTTCGATGACAGGGAGGAGGCCAGAAAGGCAGCCCGAGAGGGAGAGGCACTTGAGAAGGTGATGGCCTGAGCACGTCGATGCCTGCCTTGGATCGGGGGATTGTAAGGGGTGCCGGCGTCAAGAAGAAGAAAGAAAGCCCGGCCAGGAACTGAGATGGCGGCAATGTGGGGGAGAATAAGGGTCAGTGAGATCGCGGATGTGATCGGGGGGCGCATGGTTTCCGGGGCAGGGGACACGGTGGTCCAGGGGTTGAGCACGGATACGAGGCAGATGGGGCCTGGGGAAGCCTTCTGGGCCTTGAAAGGGGAAAGATTCGACGGCCACGATTTCGTGGACCAGGCAGTCGCACGGGGGGCTTCCTGTGTGGTCGCTGACAGGGATGTTTCGGGAAGATTACCAGGGAAGAAGGATACCCCCCTGCTGATGGTCGCCGATACCTTAAGGGCTCTGGGTGATTTGGCCAACTGGTGGCGAAAGGAACACGCCGTGCGAGTTGCGGTCATCACCGGGAGTGTCGGTAAGACGAGCACGAAGGAAATGGCTTGGGAGATCCTCAGCCTGAGGGACGAACCCCTAAAGAACAAGGGTAATTTCAACAACCTCATCGGGCTCCCTCTGACAATCCTGGGCCTCAGACCGGAGCAGAGGAGGGCGGTTCTGGAAATGGGTATGAACCAGCCTGGGGAGATCGCCCGGCTAACAGAGATTGCAGATCCGGATGTAGGATTGATCACCAGAATAGGAAGGGCCCATCTTGAAGGGGTGGGGGATCTGGCCGGGGTTGCAAGGGCGAAGACCGAGCTGCTGACCAAGATATCCCGGAGGAGTCAGGCCATTCTGAACGGTGATGATAACCTCTTGATGGAGACGGCGGCCCCCTTTGGCAGGGAGTTCTTAACCTTTGGACTCGGAAGAGACAATGATGTCCGGGGCCATGGGGCTGAGGATATGGGACCGGAAGGTGTCGCCTTTAGGCTTCGCTTCCAGGGAGAAGAGGCAAAGATTCGCCTGAGGGTTCCTGGTCAGCACAATATCTACAATGCCCTCGCTGCCGCAGCCATCGCCCTTTGCATGGGGGAGCCACTTGAAAACGTCGTCAAGGGGCTGGAGAACTATCGGGGCATGCCGGGACGGTTCATGGTCACGAGACTTGAGAACGGCGCAGTCCTGGTGGATGACACTTATAATTCGAATCCTGCCTCCCTCAAGGCGGCAATGGAATCGGTAGAGGCCCTGGCAGCCGATGGTGGACGAATCATCATAGGACTTGGAGACATGCTTGAACTGGGGGAAAATGCGAGGGAGGCACATCTGGAGGCCGGCAGTATGGTTGCGGAACTGGGTGCCGCATACTTCGCTGCCTTGGGGGACTATGCCGAGGACATGATTAGAGGTGCCCTTGACAAGGGATTCCCCAGGGAAAGAACGGCAGTGGTGAGAGATCACGGGGAAATGGTAGATGCGTTGAGGGAAAGAATGAGGGGTGGAGACCTGGTATTCTTGAAGGGCTCGCGCAAGGTAGGTTTGGATAGGGTTGCGGAGAGGCTGAAGGCCCAGTGATCTGACGGTGCGAGAACAAGGGAGACGAGAAGGCAAAGATGCTTTTCAAACTGATATACTTTTTTCATACGGAGATCTCGTGGCTTAATGTCTTCAGGTACATAACCTTCAGGACGATCCTTGCTACCCTGACATCTCTCCTCCTGGTGTTCCTGTTCGGGTCCTGGATGATCAAAAAGCTACGCAAGATGCAAGTGGGAGAACAAATCAGGGAGGATGGCCCGCCCAACCACAAGTCCAAGGAAGGAACTCCGACCATGGGAGGGTGTCTGATCATACCGGTCATCCTTGTCTCGACGTTACTGTGGGCGGAGTTTCAAAACATCTATGTCATGCTGGTCGTCTTCGTCATCATTTGCTTCGGCCTCATAGGGTTCCTGGATGACTACTTGAAAGTGGGGGGCACAAATGGTCGGGGATTGAAGGTAAGGACCAAATTCATTTTGCAAATAATCGTTGCGTTGGTTGTCGCCCTCGTCCTGCAGAAGTATCCCGGCTTTGATGCCAGGCTTAACGTACCCTTCTTCAAGACAGTGAGTCCCGACCTCGGATGGGGATATGTGCCCGTAGCGGTCTTCATCATCGTGGGCGCATCCAATGCCGTGAACTTGACGGATGGACTGGACGGACTGGCCATAGGTCCGATCATTGTGGCATTCACGAGTTATTTGATGTTTTCTTATCTGGCCGGTCACGTAAAGATCGCGTCATACCTGCAAATCCCCTATGTAGCGGGGACAGGCGAACTTTCTATCCTGTGCGGCGCCATCGTGGGAGCAGGGCTTGGTTTCCTCTGGTACAACGCCCATCCCGCCGAACTTTTTATGGGTGACGTGGGATCAATACCCCTGGGCGCTACGCTGGGGACCGTCGCGGTCGTCACAAAACAGGAGATTGTCCTCATCCTCGTGGGGGGCATCTTCGTGTTTGAAACCCTTTCCGTAATCTTTCAGGTGGCCTATTTCAAAATGACTGGCGGTCAGAGAATATTCAAGATGGCTCCCATCCATCACCATTTTGAATTGAAGGGGTGGCCCGAAACCAAGGTTACGGTCAGGTTTTGGATCATCGCAATCATTCTGGCTCTTTTGTCCATCAGTACCTTGAAGCTGAGGTAAGAAGCCGTCTCGTTCTTTGAAAAAGCATGCGGTCTTTTCTTTCGAGGCCCGTTTCCGTAGGCCTGCGAGGACGGCCCTGATCTAGTAAAGGGGACTGCCGGCGGGGGGCAAGAGCCGAGCGGAATTCACCAAGGACTTAGTCTTCGCAGCCCGTGAGAGGGGACGACGACCCGGAACAGGGAAAGGCTCCAAGGAGGTTGGAGTACCAGGTAGAGGAAGGGACAGGAAAGGCCAACAAGAGGGAAGGTCGGCCTGCTCGCTGCCCTCGGTCAGTTAGGCGAGGCATCCCGCGGAGGGCGGGACATCCGATACTCTTGCCACCGAGGCCCCATCTTCATGCGGGCGTGGAAAGGCCTACTTAGTTATGGCACAAGATGAGGATGAAGCTTCCCTTGGTTTAGAGGGAAAAGATCGCATGACTTATTCCCCTTCGCGACAATACCCCGCAGCTTGCTGCGGGTAGCGTCATTGGTCTCGGCCTGGGGTGGGGCTGAGGCACGCTTCAGTGTTTTGAGAGCCTTTTTGGGCTGAAGGGTCGGACGCACAGGGGGTCTTCATGATGAATCCGGCATCTACCAACCTTGGAAGGGATTGCAGGGCCTTGGCCGTTGCATGGCAAAAAACATATACGGAAAGGTTACAGATGAAGATTTACAGGGGTTGGGTACAACACAAGACAAATCCTTTACATGTATATTGCCGGCTGATTGATTTGGGCTTGAGTGCCCATCTTTCAAAGAGGCTGGGGATCTTGTACGAGAGACACCTCTATTCCTCCTTCGTAAAGGGGATCAGGGTTAGATGGACTTTGTTGGCAAAAAGATTATTGTCGTAGGCCTCGGCAAATCCGGCTCTTCTGTCTCTCGCTGGTTGGCCGAGAGAGGGGCCAGCGTCAAGGTCAGCGAGGTAAGGCACCTTTCCGAATTGGACCGGGAACTCGTCCGTGACCTGGCCGCCCTCGGTGTGGAGCTCGAAACCGGCTCCCACAGGGAAGAAACGTTCCTAGGTGCGGATTTGATCATAGTAAGCCCGGGAGTGCCGCCGGACTTGGGACCCCTGAGGCTGGCAAGGGGACGGGGGATACCGGTTATATGCGAGATGGGTCTTGCAGCCACGTTGATTGATATTCCCATTGTTGCTATCACCGGGACCAACGGCAAATCAACCACCACCTCCCTCATAGGCAGCATTTTCAGGGAAGCAGGAATCAGCGTCTTTGTCGGAGGGAACATTGGCACCCCCCTCATAGAGTGCCTATCGGAGGGCAAAGGGGCGGACTACGCGGTTATTGAAGTAAGCAGCTTTCAACTTGATACGATGGACGACTTTGCTCCCCATGTTTCCATCCTTTTGAACATAACTCCCGATCACCTGGATAGGTATCGGGATTTTGACGCTTATGTTCGATCCAAGCTCAAGATATGTAAGAACCAAGGGCCCGACGACTTGGCCATCATCAATGATGACGACCCCATCCTGTCCCGGGTAGGCCCCGGGAGCGTGGCGGCGGTCCTGCGGTTCGGAATGGGCAAAGGTGAAAACAGGCACGCATACCTGGAGGATGAGGGGGTCACCGTTAGATTAGGGGGAAGCAAGGGGCAGCACTTCCGCCTTGACAATTTCAGGCTTCCCGGCAGGCACAACCTAGAGAACCTCATGGCCTCCCTGTTATGTGCTACGGCCCTTGGCATAGATCCCGAGAAAATACAACATGCGATCGATCATTTCAAAGGCCTGTCCCACAGGCTTGAATTTGTGAGGGAAATAGAGGGAAGGGCCTTTTATGACGATTCTAAGGCAACCAATGTGAGTGCCGCAGTAGAGTCAATATCCAGCTTCGATCGCCCGGTCATCCTCATCGCGGGGGGAAGAGACAAGGGGGGTGAGTATTCATCCCTTGTCAGGGCGGCCGAGAGACGGGTGCGGCGGGCGATTCTCTTGGGCGAATCCAGGGAATTACTGGCCAGATCCCTCGAAGGATCAGTGCCCTATGACATGGCAGATACTATGGAAGATGCCGTATCCAGGGCCTTTGATTCCTCCAGGGAAGGTGATGTTGTGCTCCTGGCGCCCGCGTGCTCAAGCTTTGACATGTTCAAGGACTACTCCCACAGGGGAAGGGTTTATAGAGAGGCAGTGGAAAGGTTGTCAAATGGCAGGTAAAGATCAGGCAGATCAGAGTTACGACTACATCCTGCTTGTACCGACACTGATGCTCCTGGTGCTGGGGCTGGTGGCCACCTACAGTGCGAGTTCCTTCCTTGCCGAGCACAGATGGGGAGACAGCTACTTCTACCTGAAAAGGCAGGGGATCTTCTGTTTGGTCGGTATCGGCCTCATGATTGTGGCGAAGAATATTCCTACTGCCCTGTACAGGAAATTGGTCTATCCCGTACTTGTACTCAGCCTGCTACTGCTCGTGCTCCTCCTGATCCCAGGCATCTCCGCGAAGGTGGGCGGTTCGAGCCGGTGGCTCAGGTATGGTGATCTTTCCTTCCAACCTTCGGAACTGGCCAAGCTGGCCCTGAGCATTTACATAGCATACTCCATGGCAAAGAAGGGGCCGAACATGGGGGTCTTTTCAAGGGGTTTTCTCCCTCACCTACTCGTTTCGGGGATCTTTATGACCCTTATCCTGCTCCAGCCCGATCTGGGCACGTCTGTTATTATAGGCTGCTGGGTATTGGTGCTTCTCTTCGTTGGTGGTGTCAATATCTTTCAGCTTTTCTTTACCCTGGTCCTCTTCGCCCCTATCCTGCTATGGCTCGTTTGGCAGGAGAATTACAGGTTGCGGCGTTGGTGGGCCTTCCTCAATCCATGGCAAGACCCGGATGGTCTGGGATTTCAAATCATCCATTCCTTCCTGGCCTTGGGATCCGGGGGGCTCTTGGGGGTGGGGCTCGGGAACAGCAAACAGAAGCTGTTCTATCTACCCGAACCCCATACGGATTTCATCCTTGCAATTCTGGGCGAGGAACTGGGCCTGGTCGGACTGACCCTTGTTGTCATTCTGTTTGCTGTCTTGATCGTCAGGGGTATCAGAATAGCCTTGAACGCCAGTGAAATCTACGACACTTATCTCGCAACAGGGATCAGTTTGATGATGGGGCTTCAGGTGCTCGTAAATATGGGGGTCGTGCTGGGCCTCTTGCCGACCAAGGGACTGACACTTCCCTTGATCAGCTACGGAGGTTCTTCGCTGGTGATGACCCTTTTTAGCATTGGGATTCTACTCAGCATCTCATCGAGCAACTGAGTGCTCTTTGAAGGAGGTATGTCGGCCCATTAAAGGAGTAAGGCTTATCATTGCAGGCGGCGGTACCGGCGGTCACTTGTTCCCCGGTATAGCTGTGGCAGAGGAAGTCTCCAGAAGGTTCCGTGATTCAGAAATCCTCTTTATTACCGGGCGGCGGAGGATGGAATCAAGGATCCTTTCCCGGGAAGGATTCAGGCAATCATCCATCGCCATTGAGGGATTGAAAGGCCGTGGCTGGAGAGGAATGCTAGGTACGATCATGAAATTACCAAAGAGTTTCTTTCAATCGGTCTCCATCATGAAAGGATTCTCCCCGGATGTTGTGCTGGGAGTCGGCGGGTATTCTTCCGGTCCCGTTTGCTTGGCAGCGCGGGTCATGGGAATCCCTTCCGCGATACATGAGCAAAATTCCTTTCCGGGCCTCACAAATCGCATCCTGTGCAGGATCGTGGACAGGGTCTTTATCTCCTTTGAAGACAGCAGGCGGCACTTTTCAGGGGGAAGGATCTTCTTGACGGGCAATCCCGTCAGAGAAGAACTGGTCGGAGAAAGAGCCATTGACGGGGAGGATCAGAAGGGTTTTACGGTTCTCGTCGTAGGCGGCAGTCAAGGGGCGCGGGCGGTCAACAGTGCATTCCTGGCCGCACTGGAAGTCCTGAGGGCTCGGGGAAGGGTACCCCGGGTCATTCACCAGACGGGGGAGGCGGATTATGAAAGGGTCCTGAAGGGATACCTCGAACTCGGTGTCCAGGGGGATGTCACTCCCTTTATCATGGACATGGGATCAGCCTATCGGAGGGCCGACCTCGTTGTCAGCAGGGCAGGGGCTACCACCATATCGGAATTGGCTGCCCTGGGAAAGCCGTCTATCTTGGTCCCTTACCCCCACGCTGCAAACAGACATCAGGAGACCAACGCACAGATGCTGGCGCGGGTGGGAGGCGCCCGCGTGATTCTCGAAGACGGATTGAGTGGAGAGAAGCTGGCTGATCTTCTGACGGAGTACATGAGCAACAGGGAGGATCTGGCAGAGATGGGAAGGCTCGCAAAGGGAGTGGGACGACCCGATGCGACAAGGGTCATCGTGGATTTCCTCTTAGAGATGACAAAAGAATAAGTGATGAAGACTTTCGGAAAAACAAAACATATCCATCTCGTTGGGATAGGCGGAATCGGCATGAGCGGGATAGCGGAACTCCTCATCAACTTGGGTTATGAGGTCAGCGGATCAGATATAAAGGAGTCCTCCGCCACAAAACGCCTATCGCTCATGGGGGGTAAGATATTTTCCAAGCACGATAGGGGAAACACAGGGGAAGCCGACGTCGTCGTGTTTTCCTCGGCCGTGCCGGAGGATAATCCCGAAATCATGGAAGCAAAGGACAGGGCAATCCCGGTGATTTCAAGGGCTGAAATGCTCGCCGAGCTCATGCGTCTCAAGTATGGTATCGCAGTGGCGGGCGCGCACGGAAAGACGACCACGACTTCTATGATCGCTTCCATTCTGACGGCTGGAAGCCTGGACCCAACTGTTGTGATAGGGGGAAGGCTCGATATATGGGGAGGCTCCAATGCGAAGCTGGGGCAGGGTGACATCCTGGTGGCAGAATCCGACGAGAGCGATGGTTCGTTCATACTCCTTTCTCCTACCATCGCCGTTGTAACAAACATCGACGAAGAGCATGTCGAACACTATGGTGACATGGACAGGCTCCGCAAGACCTTTGTCAATTTTATTAATAAGATCCCCTTCTACGGTCTTGCGGTCCTATGTCTGGATAACGAAGAAATCCAGGGGGTCATCCCCAATTTGCGGAAAAGATACAGGACCTATGGGTTGAACAGGCAGGCAGACGTAAGTGCGAGAGAGATAGAACAGTGTCGATTGGAGGTCAGTTTCGACGTGGTCAGCCGGTCCGAGTCTCTCGGGCGAGTCCTGGTGGGCATGCCCGGCGTACATAACGTCTTGAATGCCCTGGCAGCCATATCAGTGGGCCTCGAGCTGGAATTGACCATGGAGGACATCAGGAAGGGATTACGCAACCTGGGCGGGTTGGCAAGACGGTTTCAGGTCAAGGGTGAGAAAAGGGGAATCCTTGTCCTCGACGATTACGGCCACCATCCCACGGAGATTACGGCCACCATCGAGACGGCGAAGGAGAGCTGGCCGGAGAGGCGGATCGTGGTCGTATTTCAGCCTCACAGGTACACACGAACGAAGGCCCTCTTTGAACGTTTCGTGATCAGTTTCAACGAGGCGGATGTCCTTCTGGTGACCCCCATTTACTCCGCAGGAGAGCCCCCGATCCAAGGGGTGAATTCGGAATGGTTGTGCAGGGGGATCAAGGAACACGGTCACAAGGAAGTCATCCCTTGCAGAGGCCCGGAGGAGGCACTGGAGATTCTTCTGGAGAGGGCCCTGGGAGGGGATGTTGTGATCACCCTTGGAGCCGGTGACATCCACCAGGTGGGAGAGATGTTTTTGGAAAGACTTTGAGCAGAAACGGGAGGCCACGTTTTCGCGCCAATACCGGGAGCTTCAAAAAGATAAGCATTCGGTATTGATTCATAGCTGAAGGGGGGAGCCAGAGGACCCTTGAACCATTGGCAAAAGGACCGAATCGTCGCCATCGTGGACGGGGCAGCGGAGTTTGATTACCCCATGAGCAGGTTCACGGTGGCAGGTGTCGGGGGCAAGGTGGATGCCCTGTGCCGCGTGAGGCACACGGCGGCGCTCGAGGACTTGGTCGTATTCCTTACCGAGCAGCATATCCCTTACTTTCCATTGGGTAAGGGAAGCAACGTCCTGGTCACGGACAGGGGATTCAGGGGAGTGGTGATTGTCCTCGAGGGGAAGCTCTCCCAAGTAGAGGACCTCGAAGAGAGCAGAGACAAGGTAAGGGCGGGTGCGGGACTGGCCCTTGGCAAGCTCCTTGACTTTTGCAGGAGCCGCGGCCTTGGGGGTCTCGAGTTCTTGGCAGGGATTCCGGGGACGGTCGGCGGCGCTATCGCCATGAATGCAGGCGCCTTCGGGTGTGAGTTCGGCGGTTTGACGGAAGAAGTGCGGGTCGTGCTGCCCGGCGGGGAGTCAAAGACCCTAAAGGCCGCGGAACTGGAATTCTCTTACAGGTCCCTTTCTCTTCCCAAGGGGGCCATCATTACCATGGCTACTATGAGGCTAAGGCCCGGGGAGCCCGAGAGGATAGCGCTGAAGATATCTCGAAATCTGAGGAGTCGAAGGGAAAGGCAACCCCTGGGGTATCCCAGTTGCGGATCGGTTTTCAAGAACCCATCGGGTGATTTTGCCGGAAGGCTGATTGAAGAGTCCGGACTAAAGGGCAGGAAGGCAGGAGGGGCCATGATCTCGCCAAAGCACGCAAATTTCATTGTCAATACAGGCGGGGCCAGGGCACGGGACTTCCTCCGCTTGATGGAGTTGGCCCGAAGGACGGTCAAGGAGCGAACGGGCATAGAACTGGAACCAGAGATCAGGGTCATCGGGTGAAGAGAAAATCCGTCATCAAAAGGCAGGCCGTCATGAAGAGAAGGAAGAAAAGGCTATCAGCCTTTTGGAGATTGATTTCCTTCCTCGGGGGATGTTTCACGAAGTTCTCACTCCTGGTCATGGGCCTGGCCCTGATAAGTGCCATGCTCATAACTGCATATGAGTACCTCCTCACTTCTTCCTATATCAGGCTGGAGAAGGTGCTTATCACGGGTATTGAGGACGACTTCAAGAGGGTCCTTCTCGAGAACTCGGGCCTGAGCAGGGGGATGAGCCTTTTGGCCGTCGACACGGAGGAAGTACGGCAAAGGATGGAGGCCCACCCCTGGGTAAGGAAGGTAACGCTTGAGAAGCGTTTTCCTCACACACTCGCAGTCAAGGTGGAAAGAGAAGAGGCCCGTGCGCTGGTCCTGTTGGAAAGGCTCTACTACATAAACCGGTGGGGAGAGGTTTTCAAGGCAGTTGACGAGGAGGAAGACACCGACTTGCCCGTGATAACAGGCGTACCCAGTTCCGAGGAGACAAGGGATCAGCTCCTGAGGGATGCCGTGCGGGTCCTGGGTTTCCTGGAATCAGAGCAGGGCCAGTGGTCCCTGAGAGAACTGGCAGAGATCCATATGGAGAGGGACGGGAACGTCTCCCTCTATTTCAATTCCCTCGCTGCCTCCGTGGAGCTGAACCATGCTGATATGGGATTTCGAATGGCAGATCTGAAGAGGGTCGTTGAACATCTGGACAGCAAGGGGAGCCTGCCCATGGTGAAGCGGATCGATTTGAATTATCCCGATGGGGCGGTTGTGTCCTTCAAAAAGGGATGAGTCTTCGAGGTGAGGGGATAATGGCAGGAGAAATCATTGTCGGACTGGACATAGGCACGACCAAAATATGTGCCGTCGTTGGTGAGGTGAGATCGGATTCCATTGAAATAATCGGAATAGGGACCCACCCCTCCGAGGGCCTCAGAAAGGGTGTGGTGGTCAATATAGAGAAGACGGTCAACTCGATCAAGGAGGCCATAGAAGAAGCGGAGACTATGGCCGGATGCGAGATAAGCTCTGTCTACGCTGGTATAGCAGGGGGCCATATCAAGGGATTCAACAGTCACGGGGTGATCGCCCTAAAGGAGAAGGAAGTCACAAGAAAGGATGTTGACAGGGTCATAGAGGCTGCAAGCGCCGTGGCCATTCCCATGGACCGGGAAGTCATCCATGTCCTGACCCAGGAATTTATTGTTGACGAGCAGGATGGCATCATCGATCCCCTCGGAATGGCCGGTGTCCGCCTGGAAGCAAAGATACATATCGTTACGGGGGCCGTCACATCGGCCCAGAATATCATAAAGTGCGCAAATAGGGCAGGCCTGGACGTATGTGACATCGTACTTGAGTCCCTGGCTTCCAGCGAAGCCGTCCTCTCCGATGAAGAGCGGAACCTGGGGGTGGCCCTCATCGATTTTGGCGGGGGGACGACCGATATGGCCGTATTCTCAAAGGGGACCATAAAACATACGTCGGTCCTGGCCTTGGGAGGTGACAACCTCACTTATGATATTTCCATCGGACTGAGGACACCGGGCAAAGAGGCGGAAAAGATAAAGATGAAATACGGATGCGCCCTATCGTCCATGATCTCAAAGGACGAAACAATAGAAGTCCCGGGCGTCGGGGGTAGGCCGGCGAGGGTGTTGTCCAGGCAAATCCTGTGCGAGATCTTGGAACCGAGAGTAGAAGAGATATTTACCCTCATCCACAACGAGCTGGTGCGGTCGGGTTACGAAGACATAATAAATTCCGGAGTGGTGATTACCGGCGGGTCGGCCGAGCTTGCGGGCGTGGCAGAGATGGCGGAACAGATTTTCAACGGCCCCACTCGGACTGGTTATCCCCAGGGCATGAGTGGTTTGGTCGAAATCGTGAACAAGCCCATGTACGCGACGGCCGTAGGGCTCGTCCTCTATGGGGCCAAGAGAAGCAAAGTGAAAAAGAAGTTCAGGATAAGGGACACCAACATATTCTCCCGGGTCATGGAAAGGATGAAGCGATGGTTCATGGACGTGATTTGACCCTTGGTTGGGAACTATGGATGGGCTTGAGTCTCCCAAAAGGCTCTCTCATATTAACCTCGGAGTGTAGACACATTTCAATAAACAAAAACAACTAGTGAGGAGGGACATCTATGAAATTCGAATTTGTCGAAGAAAAGAAGAGGTACAATGCCAAGATAAAGGTCATTGGCATCGGAGGAGCTGGCGGCAATGCTGTCAACAACATGATAGCCGCCAAGCTGAGAGGAGTAGAGTTCATCTCAGCCAATACGGACAGCCAAGCCCTAGAGCTCTCCGCCTGCTCCCACCGGATTCAGTTGGGCGCTTCCATCACGAAGGGCCTGGGAGCAGGGGCCGACCCGGAAATCGGCAGATTGTCTGCGGAAGAGAGCATCAACGAGATAAAGGATGCCATCACCGAATCTGACATGGTATTCATTACCGCGGGTATGGGCGGGGGGACCGGAACCGGGGCCTCGCCAATACTGGCCAGAGAATCCAAGGAGAGTGGGGCCCTGACAGTCGCCGTCGTTACAAAACCTTTTCATTTTGAAGGGGAAAAGAGGATGAGCCGGGCGATGGAGGGGATAGAGAAGCTAAAAAAGGAAGTTGACACCCTTATCATTATCCCCAACGAGCGGCTGAAGAGCATAGGCGATAAGAAGACCACCTTCAAGGAGCTGATAACAAGGGCAGACGAGGTACTGCTCAACGCGGTGAAGGGCATCTCGGACCTGATCATGAGTAACGGCTTCATCAACCTCGATTTCGCAGACGTGAAAAAGGTCATGGCGGAAATGGGGACGGCCATCATGGGGACCGGGAGGGCCAGCGGTGAAAACAGGGCCTCTGAGGCGGCCCAGCAGGCCATAAACAGCCCGCTTTTGGAAGATATCTCCATAAGTGGTGCCCGCGGTCTCCTGATGAACATCACCGGACCCTCGGACATGACCATGGAAGAGATCGATGTGGCCTCCAGCTACATCAAACAGGAAGTTGACGGCAACGCGGAAATATTCTGGGGTGTGGTCTTTGATGATGACATGGGAGACGAGATTCAAATAACCGTTATAGCTACCGGTATTGAGCGCGACAGCTACAACAAGGTGGTCAGGCTGAGAGATGTTACTCCCGAAGAGGCCGAAGATCCCTGGACCGTAAGGGTTAACGGTGAAAGCTTTGACAGCCTGGATACTCCTACGTTTCAGAGGGTCAAGGCTGAAGCGATCTCTTCCGGGGATGCTCCGCGGAAACAAAGCCAGGGCAAGAAAGGGTTTTTCAAACGGTCATTTTTTAAAGACAGCCTGGACTACCCGACTTTTCTCAGGGCCAAGGCAGACTAGTCAAGACCTACGAGATAGTTAGTCCGCCGACCGGGTTGATGAATGATAGGATAGGCCTGAAGGATGTGACAGCTTTGCCTCTTGACATAGGGGAAGGGGAGAGCCGTGTCCGAAAAAATCCACTCCCTTTATCGAAAAAGACTTGCAGGGGAAAAGGGAACTGTCAGGAAAGATTGGGGCGGCAGGATCGCCATCGGACTTGCCTATCCGAATCAGTACCGCACGGGAATGTCCAATCTGGGATTTCATGTCCTCTACGGGCTTCTTAACCAGAGAAAAGATGTCGTCGCTGAAAGGCTCTTCCTGCCAGATACAAGGGAGATGTCCCTCCACCTTGACAGGGGGAAGGGCCTTGTTTCCGTAGAGTCTCTGACACCCGCCGATCGATTTGACATCATTGCCTTTTCAATTTCTTTCGAGAACGATTATCCGAATGTACTGAAAATGCTGCACTTGGGGGATATCCCCCTCTTAGCAACCGAGAGGCACTTTCCTCACCCCCTGGTCATGGCGGGGGGCATAACCACCTTCCTCAATCCGGAGCCCCTTACTCCTTTCGTGGACTTCTTCGTTCTGGGAGAGGCCGAACCGATGATTGACGACCTGATGACCCTGCTCTCGCAGCTTTACCAGGGGCACAGGAGTAAGGAGGTCATATTGGAGACCCTTTCAAAAAGCATGTCTTCTGTCTACGTGCCGTCTTTCTATCAGGTGAAATACAAGGAGGACGGTACCATCGAGGCTATGGAACCGACAGACCGGGACGTGTCTCCGAAGATAAAAGTGGCCCGTGCGGCCTTGGCGGATGTTCCGGTTTCGACATCGGCCATCATCACTGCTGATACCACTTTTGCCGATAGGGCCCTTGTTGAACTTGGCAGAGGCTGCGGCCGGTCCTGCAGGTTCTGTGCGGCCGGATACCTTTACAGGCCCCCCAGGTTCCACACCGAAGAGGCCTTGATCTCTTCCATAGACAGGGTCATGAAAGAGCAGACATCCCTGGGGCTTTTGAGTACCTCGGTTGCGGATACGCCGGGCCTCGAGAATGTTACGGGACGCATCCTGAAAAGGGGGGGCGCGTTCTCGGTCTCGTCCCTCAGGGCCGATGCCCTGACAAAGGACCTCGTCCAGCAATTGAAGCGTTCGGGCCAGAGAACACTGGCCATAGCACCGGAAGCAGGCTCCGAAAGGCTTAGAGGAGTCATAAACAAGCATCTCCGGGAGGATGATATCCTCAAGGCCGCCGCCTTGATCGGGGAAGCAGGAGGCCTGAACTTGAGGCTCTATTTCCTGATAGGACTTCCTACGGAGACACAGGACGACATAGAGAATATCGTGGACCTCGTAAAGAAGATCAGACACCAGATTATCAGGAAATCCAGGGACCGGGGGAGAGTGAGCGAGATAAGGCTGAGTGTCAACTGTTTTGTGCCGAAGCCGTCCACCCCATTTCAATGGTTTCCGATGGAACAGGTGCCTGCGTTGAAGGAAAAACAGAGATGGCTCAAGACTGCCTTGAAAAAGGCGGGGGGAATCAGAGTCACCTTCGACGTCCCGAAATGGGCCTACGTCCAGAGCCTCCTTTCCCTCGGAGACAGGAGAGTGGGCCGTATCCTCCTGCGCACCCACGAGCTGGGAGGGGATTGGAACAGGGCCCTCCGTCATTCTGATATCAACCCGGACTTCTTCGTATACAGGCCGAAGGACCTGCGGGAGACCCTTCCCTGGGATTTTATCGACAAAGGCATAGACAAGGACTATCTCGCAGAAGAGTATGCACTGGCCCTTGAAGGGAAGGAATCAGATGTCTGTCGAGTCGGGGAATGCAAAAGGTGTGGTGTATGCTGAGACCTTACCCGTCTTGATTTCAGATAGCGGTGAACAAGGAGCGTCGTGCGGACTGGGTTGGGTCCTGCTTGAGCGCCAAGGGAACCCCTGGGGATAAATGACGGACGACCGATGACGGATGAGATCTGGACGAGGGACGACCAACAAACCTCAACGATGCGTCGCTTGAGACAGCAGATTGTCGGTTAGGATTTTCAAGGGACCAATTATTAGAGCACTTGGATGCTCTCGTCAGGGCATGACACAGTCACCTTATCACCGACCAAGAAGGGCCGTGACCTGTAAACATCTTCCCTGGTGAGGACATGAAGGGTAATTCCGATATCCACGACAATTCTTGCGTGATCTTTTTCCTCGGCCAGTTGCGTGACCCTGCCATTGAAGGAATTCCTGCGATTATCCTTTGCAGGTTGTTCCTCCAACTGGATCAACCGGGGGTCAATGGACAGTTTTGCACTCCCGATCTTGTTGGTCTTAACAGAGACCTTTATGGTGTCCTGGATGAGACATGACTTGAATTGTTCGTTACCAGGGGGGAGATTGACGCTGAATATGTTTTCAAAGAGGGAAGGAACCGCCCTGCCTTCGAAGAGGGATATTATCCTTTGAGAGAGTCTGGACGCCTGGGTCAGATTGTGGGTGGTAAATATGACGGACACCTGCTTTTGGCTATGAATCCCCGCAAGTATACTTTCTATGGCGGATTGATTTTCGGCGTCCACGTTCGAGGTGGGTTCGTCAAAAAGAATAACCTTGGGTGAGCAGACAATCGCCCTCGCAATGGCAACCCTTTGGGTCTCTCCTCCCGACAACCTATTGGCTTCGGCATGGATGAATCCTCTCATACCCACCAGATCCAAGGCCTCCTCAATGAGTCGCCTCCTCTTTGCCTTGGGCACCCCCCGGACCTTGAGCCCGAAGTCGAGGTTCTTGTAGACGGTGGTGGTAAAGAGAACGGGGTTCTGTTGAACCATCACTATTTCACGCCGAAGGGCGGTCAAATTGTTCGAGAGGAAATCTATGGGACTGCCATTGTACCTGACCACTCCTGTCGTGGGGGGGGCCAGTAGGCTCAAAATCTCCAGGAGGGTCGTCTTTCCTGAGCCGTTGGGCCCCAGAAGGGAGTACACGATCCCCTTTTCAAAGCTCAACTCGGGGATATCGAGAACGGTCCTGTTCCCATAGACCTTGGTCAGGTCCTTTATCTCAAACAGCATCAAGGTCTGTTCCTTCCCTGGAGGTAATTGAAGAAGACATTGATAGTGAAGCTGGTAAGGAGGAGAACGATGCCCAGGGCCACCCCCAAGACAAACTCTCCTTTGTCATACTCGAGTGCCATGGCCGTGGTCATGGTGCGTGTATATCCCTTGGCATTCCCGCCCAGCATCATGCTTATGCCTATCTCCGCTATCACCCTCCCAAAGGAGGCGATAACGGCCGCAACTATACCATATCGGGCTTCTCTAAATATTGCAAAGCCTGCCTGGAAAGGGGTGGCCCCCAGGGTAAGGGCGGTCTTCCTGTACCTGTCATCGATGCCGCTTATGGCAGCGATCGTCAGGGAGGTCACGATGGGAAGGATAAGTATGACCTGACCGATAACCATGGCCGTCTGGGTATAGAGCAGATCCAGCACGCCCAGAAGACCTTCCCTGGAGATAAAGGCATAGACAAACAGGCCAATGACCACTGTCGGCAAGGCCAAGAGGGAGTTGAGGATCGTAATAAGCATCCTCTTGCCCCGGAATTCGTTCAGGGCGATCATGAAACCTGTTGGAACACCCATAAGGCTGGCAATGAGTGTCGAAGTCAGGCTGACCTTCAGTGAAACATAGATAATGAAGTAGACCTCTGGGTCCAAAGACCAGAGCAGCAGTATGGCAGACAAAAAGCTGTCAATGAGAAATTCCATTTTGTTGGTTCCTGCTCCTTCGGATCTCCAATCCTACACGCGGGTATGATAGAAGCGGGCCCGGGAAAAATCAAGTTTGCCCAGCGGAAAATCCCGGTGCCGGAACACGGGGATGTTACACCGGGTCTTTGATTCCTTCCCAGGGGGGCCCGGCGGCCCCGGTCGAATTCCGGAGGGGCATGCCCCCCTGCAGTCAAGCATCCACGGGGCAAAGAGTGAGACAAAGCCCCCACGAATGTCATTCGGCACCCGGAAGGGCGTCAGGGAAAAAGGCCTGACGGCCCTGGATCTTGAAACCGGCGATAAGTCTCTGGGCCTTGGCGGACACAACCCACTTGGCCAGGGTATCCGCCCATCGAAACTTGACGTGGGGGTGAACCTTGGGGTTTATGGGAATGATCCCGTAGGGATTATGGAGTAACGGATCTCCTTCGCAGAGTATGTCCAGATCAAGACCCCTTTTTCTGCCGAATCGATATTTCAGGTAGGTTCCTCTGTCGCTCAGGGTATAAGCCCTTTTCTCCTCCGCGTAGGTGAGGGCCTTGCCCATGCCCTGTCCGATAGACATATACCATTTCCCGAGACCCTCGGGGTAGAGAAAGATCATGCTTTGCCTTTTGCCTTTTTTGACGAATTCCTTTGTCTGCCTGTTCAAGGGAAGTCGGGCCGCCTTCCAAAGGGCCTGCTCTTTCTTGTGCGTACCGCTGTCATCTCCGCGAGAGATAAACATGGCCTTCCTGTCAAAGATCTTCTTCAGTGCCCAAATTGCGCTAGACGACCCCCTGATCCCTGCCGGATCATCCCCTGGGCCAAGGATCACAAAATCATTGTGCATGACCCCAAACCTGTAAGCACCGTACCCCTGGGCAACAAAGCGTTCCTCATCTTCCTTTGCGTGAACAAAGACGATATCCACGTTGCCGTCCATTCCGTCCCGGAGGGCCGCTCCAGTCCCCTTGGCGAAGACCTTGACCCCAATCCCGGTATCCTCGGTAAACTCAGGGAGAAGCACATCCAAGAGGCCGGAGTTTTCCGTGCTCGTGGTGGTTGCCATTTTGATAACATTTGCATTTCCCCCGTAAGCGAGCCCGGTAAGTATGAGAATAGCCGCCAAGGTTACCAGGGTGAAAAATCTTGGCTTTTTGCCTGGAATAAACATATCGCAGGGCCTTTCTTATATCAGTGTTGATATATGTCTAGGGTGATAGAAGGGTATTTATAGTCTTTAGGGTGCCATGTCAAGGCTTTTTTCCAAGATCCGCTTTTTGAGGAGATACATCAGCGAACAGAAAGGACAAGAATTAGCCAGAGGAAGGAAAGCGCCCCCGGCAGGGGCCAAGGCATAAGCGGCGTAGCCAAGGGGAACTGCGCCGCGGTCACCTTTCGCCATTCCTCCCCGCGCTTCCGCACGGTGCATCCTGGCAAGGCGAGTGGGCAGCATCTCCGTGGCCCTTATCCTATGGGTATCCTACGTCCGTATGGAAGTACCCGGGACTTGCATAAGGGCTCTTTCCCCTACACCGGGACCGTCACTACGGGCACGGTGTAGTTCTTCACGACCTTTTTCGCAACGTTTCCGAAACCAAAATGTCCCTTCCTGCCCCGGCTCGCCAGCACCACCATGTCAACCTTAAAGCGCCGTTCAAAGAGACCGCCGGGGCCTCAAGATCCCTGAAAAGGGCCGAAATCTTACACAGGATCATGGATGTGCGGTCGGGATCTTGGGAACACCGGCTATTCTCAAAGGCTTGTATCAACAGCATGAGGCCTTTGAAGATCTTTCCCGCAATTATCAATGCCTCCTGCTGCTCGACTAAATCTGAGCACGTTCCCGTCCTTTTCGTTATTTTTTGAACCGAGGCAAGCATGTTGCCGGTCTCAAAGCGGGGTTTTCAAAGGTCTCAGCATGGGGCGCATGACCCCTGTGGCCACTACCGACTGTCCCACGAAATGTTAGGCCCTACAAACTCCTACCCGGACATTACTGATTCAAAATAAGCAAAACCGGAGAGAATATCAGGGAATCTTGGTGACCCCCCCCTTTTCGCCGGTCCCTGGATACACCCCCAAGGCCGCGTCAATGGGTGGGGGTTCCTCAGTAACGCATGATGGGCTTTGTCTTCTCATCGTTGACCAAGTCCTTGACCCGTTCGTAGACATCTCGGAAGGGTTCTCCGGAGTTTTGAAAATAATGGACGCCCTTCCTGATATGGCTGCGGAATATCCCCGCCGCCATCAAGAGTACTTCCATGTGAGCAAGGGTTTCCGTTGCCGCGAGGGGATTGAACTTATCCGGGTCGAGGCGTACGTTGAAATATTTGGGCATCGTGGCTATTTCCCATGGGCTGCGAGGGCTCCGGCATGCTTCGTAGGTGAGCCTGAGCCTTCGGTGGTGGTGGTTTTGCAGGAAAAGTACCCTGGACCTAAGGTCCTTGATGGCCCTTCCATGGGCAGGCAAGACGAGTGCCACGTTCTCCAGCCCTTCCAATTTCCTCAGGGTGCGCAGGTAGAGAAGCAGGTCTCCCGGGACGGGTGTGATGGGATAAAGAATAGCATCCCCGGCCAGGAGGATCCTTTGTTCATCTCTGGCCCCGACCAGAAGGCCGATGCTTCCAGGTGAATGTCCCGGCAGGTGCCTTATTGAGATGTCGTGGACTGTCGACCCGTTTACCTGAAGGGGAGAATCCTGAAATACAGGGATGTCGACGCGGAAGGCAAGGCCCTCGGCTTCGCGATTCACATGCTCTGCCAACTCCAGACTGGGATAGGAAGGTTGGGGCATGCCGAGGGCAGCGATCTTCTCTCTCCCAGAAATCCATCTGCTCAGCATCTCCCAGGGGTTGGAAATCGCAGAGGTTTCATACAGGTGGGCCAGGACCTTGGGTTTGCCATGACGCAGGATATGGGAGCCAAGGAAGAAGTGGTCCGGGTGGCCATGTGAGATAGCCAGGATATCGAGATCTTTCATGGCATAACCCGCGGCCTTCAGCCCTGTAGAGATCTGTTCCTCGATGTAGTTGTCGGGCAGTGCTTCAATCTCGGGGGGCACCGGCTCGCCGCGCCAGGAGTAGAAGAGCTTCTTGACCAGAGACGCAGGAATACCCGTATCCAGGAGAACAATACACTCCCCTTCGACCAGATAGATGTGGGTGGGGCCCGGGCCAACAATATCGGCGCAGAAGGTGGTTATCTGGGTAACCCTGGTCCTCGTACCCGGGATTTGGAAGCGGCGGACTCGGCCGCTCTTCGAGGGGGAATTAGGTATAAGCAGGGTGCATTTAAGGCTCATAGGGTCTGTCCCGATTCAGCAATCTCAATGTCTGCTCCAGTCGCGGCCGTAAGGATAGCAGATGGGCTCTCGCGGGTCAAAACATTACGGGCTGTTTCCCGAATCCTTTCATTCTAACAGGGGAAACCTGGCCCTCTGGAACAGTCGAAGATCCCCCTCCGCGGGAGTTAGAGACACTTTGCTCTGCCGTAAAAAGCAGGCCCAATCCGGTCTTGTCCCTTTTATCAAGGCCATATCTATTTCGTCAAGAGGTGGCAACCCAATATTTGACACGCTCGTAAAAAGTCGCCCACTCGTCATGCCGGACTTGATCCGGCATCCAGAACCATTTGAAAAGACTGGATTCCCGCCTTCGCGGGAATGACGCCGAGGGACGTTTTGTGACTTTTTACGAAGCCATCAATATTTGGGGTTTAAGGAATTTGGAGTAGATTCCCAGGGGTTCATGAGCGTAAAGCCCAAATATTGGGTTGCGGCAATGTCCGGCGGGGTTTTTTTTGAGATATGGTCTTGAAAAAACGGGCAAGACCTCCTTGGGTGCTGGTTATTAACAGGCTATTGTGTTTTGGGCAACAGCCCGATTGTCTAGGGCCGCTGCTGCGATGCGGGATGGGGGAGAACGGGCCGGAAAACACTTCCGGGAGAATCTGAAAGGGAGGGACTAGCCGGTTCCTTCGCCCAGCAGGGACATGTTCTTGATATATCCCTCTGAGATCTTCTCCGGGTCGACGTGAAGGATTTGGGCATAGGACCTCAGAAAATTCTTCAGGTAAACAACCGGGGGTAATTTTTCAACGAGATCTCTTTCTATGGCGTCCAGGATCGGCATACTGATCCTGGTCACCTCAAAGACCTCTTCCAGATCAATCCCAATCGCCTCTCTCAAGGCCCTTATGTCCTTACCCGAGATCGACTCCCTCGAAAGGATCTGTTCCGAGAGATCAGTGAGGTCGGCTTCTTGAAATTTCTTCTTGATCCTCTTTAAGAAGACGTCCTTGTTTCGAAACTTGTTCACGGGGAAGAGGGGGATGGATCTCTTCTCCCCCTTGTTATTGAAGTGGTCTGATTCCACTCTTCCGGTATCCACAAGAAATTTGTCGTACTGGCCCCTTTTTCGGTCGTCGATCAAGGTAAGGAAGGCCTCTTCGATCTTTTTGAGAATGCGCTCCCTCTCCTCGTCAGTGAAGAAGCTGTAAGTGACAAGGGAGTCTTCGCTGTAAACAGACAGGGCCTCCTTGTAGGCCTGCCTGATCTCGAAATCAGAGGCACTGAACGGGACTTCCAGGACTTCGTAGAAGTTGAGCTCCTCGAATTTCTTCATTGATTTCCCAAAGACCTCACCTTCGGAACAGTGCTATCCTTGATGATTCTTTCGGCTATGTTTTGCAGGTCAAGGGCCGTGACAGAGTATGCATATTTCGTCATATAGACCTTTCGGGAGGAGACGGCGTCGTGCACCCTCTCGTCATAGTGGATGTTGCCCAGGAATTCGAAGTTGGAAAAGAAGTGCCTTGTGCATACCTTTTCTATCTTCTTGCCGATAGTCCCGTCTGTATGCTTTCGAAACTGATTCAATATCAGTTTGAAGTCAAACTGGTTGAGATACTCCTTGAGCACATCTCCCTTTTCTTGGTCATGGGAGAGAATCAGGTCGAACAGTTGCTGCGGAGACCGAATAACAACATCGGGGGATTGAGACCTGATGTCTTGAAGGATCTTTTGGAAATCCTCTCCCTTGATGATCCGGTTCATCTTTCTGGAATAAACGGCCTTGATGAAGTGAAAGGTATTCTCAATGGATGTGGGTTCCGGCGTAAATATGAAGATCCCTTCCTTTGATGTCAGAAAGAAGTCCAGGATGTTGAAACTGCAGCCCGCCCCCAGGTCAAGAAGTATATATTCGTAAGGCAGCTTCCCTATGGCCCTTATAATCTTGAGTTTCTGGGCATAGAAGAGATTGGAGACCTCCGGAGGGCAGTTGGAGGAGCTTATCAGGTAAAGGTTATTGATGGAAGTAGGAACAGATGCGGCGTTCAGATCCGTGCAGGTCTTGTTTAAGAATTCGTTGAGCCCTATGGAAGGATTCTTGAGGCCAAGAAAGGTGTGGAGATTGGCGCCGCCAAGGTCCAAATCCACGAGGGCAACCCTCTTGCCACTCTTTGCCAAGAGGACCCCCAGGTTGGCGGCGACAAAACTCTTACCGCTTCCGCCTTTCCCGCCGCCTATTGGGTAGATGCGTGACATCGCCGCGGCCTTTTCAGATAGTATAGGACTTACCCCTCCATCTCATTTGGGAAAAGCAAGGAGATCTCGATTATTCAATTATTTCCAACCCAATCAGATAATGGCCCCTTAGTCTCCCGCTCTCGTTCTTCGTGATGTGACGAATAGCCGTCGCAAGATCCTCCGAAGGATAGGGAGAACCCTGGGAATAGAACTTCATGTTGAGGGTGTCGCCAACCTTCAATCGGGGCAGGATTTCGGAGTCCTCCTTGACGATAACGCACATGGATCTGGATGCGATGTTGTGGAGCTTGAATTGATAAGAAAACTCGAGGCCGTCGATCGAAAGTTCGACACTGTGGTAGGAATCCGGTTGCCTGCGGGGTTCTGACCGTCTTTCCAAAAGGTTCTCCGTTCTGGTGTCCTTCACGGTATCCATGCCCCTGAAAGGTTGAATCCCCGTTGCTCGGGACACAAAACCCTGTCTCCCGAGAAGGAAACGGCGTGAAGTGTCTTGGCTCCTTTTAGGGAATCTTCCGGTAAGCACATATAATAAAGCACAATTTCGTATATTTGTCAAATAATTTTTAGTAGTTACGGGCACGTGGGCGGGGATCACATGGGGACAGGAGACCCGGGGCAGTAGGAATCAGACCCTGTCCAAGACCTCCCTGATGGTCACCCCCAGGCTCTTCATGACGAGGGGCTTCATAGTAAATGCCTTGATGCCCATTCTCTTAGCGTCTTCCGCCGTTATGCGCTCACTGTAGCCGGTGCACAATATGATGGGTACGTCCGGGCGCAGACGGAGCAATTCCCTTGCCAGCCGGTCTCCTGTCATGTGGGGCATGGTCATGTCAGTGATGACGAGATCAAATTCATCCGGCTTGGCGCGGAAAAGGTTGAGGGCCTCCAGGCTGCTGGACCTGCACGTGACGGTATAGCCCAAGTGCCTGAGCATCTGCTCCCCTATCTCGACCAGGCTGGGCTCATCGTCAATGAATAGTATGTGCTCATTGCCCGTGGGAATAGATCCGTCCAGTTCGGGCTCTTCTATGATCTCCCGCTCGATCTTTGGCAGGTACACGGTAAAAGTGGAACCTTTCCCCACTTCGCTCTCCACGGTGATGGTCCCCCCGTAACTCTGCATAATACCATGGACAACGGCAAGCCCGAGGCCGGTGCCTTCCCCCTTGTCCTTCGTGGTGAAGTAGGGCTCAAAGATCCTCTTCATCACTTGAGGAGACATTCCGCATCCCGTATCACTGACACTCAGTTTCAAGTAAGGTCCGGGTTTCAGATCGGGGTATTTGGCAATAAATTCGTCATCCAACTGGACGGCACCCAGGCTTACATCGAGGACACCACCGTTTTCTCTCATGGCATGGGAGGCATTGGTGCACAGATTCATGAGTACCTGATGAATCTGAGTGGGATCCGCCTCGGTGACGCCATTGCTCGTCTGGATGTTCTGGTGTATTTCAATGCTGGTCGGCAGTGTAGCCCTGAGGAGCTTTGTGGCCTCTTTCACGATGGGACTCACCTCAATGGGCCTGCGTTCCTGTTTGCGTTGGCGGCTGAATGCGAGGATCTGATTCACGAGGTCCCTGGCCCTGTTCGCGGCCTTGAGGACCTCCTCAAGGTCTTTCTTGCTCTTTGACCCTTCCGGCAGCCCGAGGCTGGCGATCTCGGTGTACCCGAAGATGGAGGTCAAGATGTTGTTGAAGTCGTGGGCTATTCCGCCCGCAAGGGTCCCTATGGCCTCCATCTTTTGGGCCTGTTGCAGTTGGGTTTCCAGTTTCTTCCTTTCGGTTGCATCTCGGAGAATAACCAACAACCCGGCAGGATTTCCTTCATGGTCATTGAAACGGGAGCCGCTGACGCTGACGTCTATGACACGCCCGTCCTTTGAGTAGCGTTTTGTTTCAAACCCCTGAATACCCTTGCCGCTCTCGAGTATTTGCCTTATGCCCGCCATGGTGGCCTCCATTTCGCTATGGGGCACAAATGGAAGCCTCTTCCCCCTCAGTTCATCGAGGGTCCAGCCAAAGATCTTGCTAAATTCCGGACTGACGTATTTGACCTTCCCTTCCAGGTCATACATGACGATGGCATCTGCCGACGTGTGGAGGAGCGAGCGATACACCTCCTGGGCCCTCTTGGACTCCTCATAGAGCTTCCTGTATTTTTCCTCGCTCTTACGGAGGGCCTCTTCGGCCTGCTTGCGGGTGGTGATATCTCGCGCCACGCCCTGGAAGCCGAGGGGCCTTCCCGAAACGTCAGAAAGCAGGGAGGTGGACATTTCCAGTATCCTCTTTCCCCCGTCTTTCCGGATGATCTCGACCTCAACGATCTTGGCAGAGATCCCTTTCCCGTAAATATCCTTGATGATGTGGGCCAGTCTGGATGCGGATCGGGGAGTGGTAACATTCCTCCCATTCATGCCCATCAACTCATCCTTATCGTATCCCAAGATCCTGCACATGGAGTCATTGAAGAAGGTAAACCTGCCGGAAAGATCCATTTCATAGTAGCCTTCTTCGATGCTTTCGAGGATTGTCCTGTACTTGTGCTCGCTCTCCTTGATCTTCTTGAAGGACATTGCATTGATAATGCTGACGGCCGTTTGGGAGGCCACGCCGACCAAGAGGTTCATATCACTCGGGGTCAGATACCTCTTGGTCTTGATATTGTCCACGGCAATGATACCGAGGGCCTCCTTTTCGTAGATGATCGGGACGCAAATAACGGATTCGGCTCCCATTATCTTTGCAAGTTCCTGACTTCGTTGTGAAAAATCGAGCCTCATCTCGGAGATGTCGTTCACGAGGAAAGGCTTTTGATCCTTGAAGGCCCGCACAAAGATGCCCTTGGATTCCGGATTGTCCAAATGAAACTGGGTCTCTCTCAGAAGCCCTTCCTGTTCCTCCGTGTATCCGTACCCGGCCGTGAACAGAAGTCTCGTCCTGTCCCTGTTGGCTAACATTATCATGCCACGGTCGAAATCGAGCCGTTTCTCCATGATCGCGATGATAGAATTGAAGAGGGCGCCCAAGTCAAGGATGGTGGACGTGGCCTGCCCTATCTCCTGGACGAGCAAGGCGTTGTTGTATCGGATATTCATCTCGTCAAGGAGGTCCTTGGCAGCATTCCCCTGAGCAGTGATTGTCTTGGAAAGTTCGCGGTTTTCCAGAATGCTCACAAACAGGGACAATCCCAGGGTAGCCAGGGCGCAAAGGAGCACGAACACGGTCCAATGGTGGCTGCGAAGGAAAAAATACAGGGCACCAGAAGCAAGGATTCCGCAAGAGAGGATAATGTTGCGGTAATACTTCCATACAAGATAAGGGGTCCGTTCCCAGGTCACGATGTATCGGCACAGTTCTCCTCCCCTGTGCACGCAATCCGGGTGTTCTATCTTCGCGAATTTGTTGGTGAAGAGCTTCGAAATCGCTTCCAGACTTCCCATCATGTTTTCGCACTGGTAGGGTTTCTGGGACACGCCGGACTTTGGTTTGGCGGAAATCTCGACCCTGTTCTGCCCCAGCCTCTTGGTCGTCACCGTGCTTGCACGGGACAGTCTTGAGACAATCTTCTCAACAAGCCAGTAGGCAGCGGAAGGGGAGAGGAATCCGAGGGTATACTGCTTGAGGGCACCTGAGGCCTCGGAGAGCGCCGAATAACGCCCCACTTCCTTGGAGATTTCCCGGTCCTCCGTCTTTTGAACCAGGATGTCGTGGAAGCGATCCATCTGAGACTGGCTGAACCAATGGGCAGGATCTTCAACCTCATATTTTGTCATGTTTGCATAGGAGAGGATTTCACCGGTGTCCAGATCCGGATAGTATCTCGACAGGTACTCCACGTAATTCTTTACGACCCTGCTGTTGTAAAGGGGCTCGTTCATGGGATCAGGCTGATCCTTGTGGGGGGCTATGGTCGTGTCTTGTGTCATGGGTTCTGGCGAAATCGAGCGATTGCGGCCCCCCTTGGTCAAGGGGACCCGGCGGAACTCCGGGGTCCTCGCCGGAGTCACGAAACCGGCCATATTTCCAAAGCCTCAACAAATCGCCCAATTATTGATATATTTAAAAGAATTTTAAACATATTAATTGTATTATAAAAAATTATAATAAGTCAATGGATATGAGTGGAGTGGGAGGACCTTGCGGGAACGTGCCCTCGGGGCACGGAGGGGGTCTTACTTGAAACTGAAACCCTTGTCCCTAATCAGACGGATGCAGAGTTCGGCCACTTCGGGATCGTAAAGCACGCCCCTGTTTTCGCCAATCTCCCAGAGGGCCTTATCCACACCCAGGCTCGGGCGATAGGGGCGGTGGGATGCCATGGCCTCAACGACATCAGCGACGGCTATGATCTTTGCCTGGATGAGTATTTGGTCTCCGGACGCCCCTTTTGGGTATCCGGACCCGTCCAGTCTCTCGTGATGTTGGAGGACGATTTGAGCTATGGGGTAGGGGAAATCAATATCCTTGAGGATGTGGTAACCAACGGTGGGGTGGGTCTTGATGAGGCTGAATTCGATATCGGTCAGGTCGCCAGGCTTACTGAGGATTTCAGCCGGGACAGCGATCTTCCCCACATCATGGATCATCCCGGCCATGCGTATGCCCTCGATCTCCTTTGGGGACAGGTTCAACTCCTGGCCAATGGACACGGCAAGCCTTGTCACACGGGCCTGATGTCCGGCGGTATAGGGGTCCCTTGTCTCTATGGTCAAGGCCATGGCATGGATGACCCCTTCCATGGATCTTTGAACATTCTTCAACGCCAGGCGAAGGGCCTTGGTTCGCTCTTCAACGGTCCTTTCAAGCTCTTCCCGGTAATTGCGGCTCTGGATCTCGAGCATTCTGCGCCGCAGGGCATTTGCCACGTTTATGACCACCTCGTTCGGCTTGAAGGGCTTGATGATGTACCCATAGGCCCCTATTTCCAGGGCGGCTTCGGCAAAGGCCGGGTCGTCCAAGGCCGTAACCATCACGGCAGCCGTGTCGGGATAGCGGCCGAGGGCATACCTTATGAAGTCAATGCCGGACTCGCCGGGCATATTCACGTCACAGAGTATGAGTTCAAAGGCCCTGTTTTGGATGATCTCCCGGGCTTCTCCTGCGTTGGCGGCAATGGTGCAATCATGACCGTTTATCTCGAGGTAGCGGCCCAAGAGGTTCCGGATCTGCTCTTCATCATCTACTATCAATATGTTGCTCATTCCTATTCTCCCACCAGCCGAATCGGATTCTTCCCTGTCATCATCCTACATGCCCAGGGCAGCTATGACAAGCTATCGGGATCCCCTGCTCCGTATCTTTGCCCAGGTGTCGCGAAGGGTGGCGGTTCGATTGAACACGGGTCTGTCCGGGGAGGAGTCTTTCGTGTCCACATAGAAGTAACCGAGTCGCTCAAACTGATAATGGCTGCCCGGTGAGGCGCCGGCGAGGCTCGGCTCCAGCGGGCACGATACCAGGACTTCCAGGGAGTCGGGATTCAAATGTGCCTTGAAATCGAGACCATCCTTTTCCTCGTCCGAATCGGGCCTCAAGAAGAGGTGATCATAGAGCCGGACCTCAGCTCGAATCGCCTGGCCCTCCGAGACCCAGTGAAGGGTTGACTTGACCTTTCGCCCGTCAGGGGCCCAGCCTCCCCGGGTCTCCGGGTCATAGGTGCAATGAAGTTCTATGATTTCGCCGGACTTGTGGTCCTTGACAACGTCCACGCACCTTATGAAGTAGGCGTAACGGAGACGCACCTCCCTGCCGGGGGCGAGGCGATAGAACTTCTTTGGGGGATCCTCCATGAAGTCGTCCCTCTCTATGTACAAGTAGCGAGAAAAGGGGACCTTGCGGGTCCCCATTTCAGGGTTTTCCGGGTTGTTGAGGGCGTCCAACTCTTCGACTCGGCCCTCGGGGTAATTCGTAATGACCACGCGGAGGGGCCTCAAGATCCCCATCACCCGAGGGGCTCGCCTGTTGAGGTCTTCTCTCAGGCAGTGTTCAAGCAGGGAAATATCAACCAGACTCTCCCGCTTGGCCACGCCGATCCTTTCACAGAAATCTCTGACGGCCTCAGGGGTGTAACCCCTCCTCCTCAGACCGGAGAGAGTGGGCATCCTGGGGTCATCCCATCCGTCCACGTGTCCCTCTTCCACCAGGGCCAGAAGTTTCCTCTTGCTCAGTACGGTATAGCTGAGGTTGAGGCGGGCAAATTCGATCTGTTGAGGGTGGTGTATCCCAAGTTGGTCGATGAACCAGTCGTAGAGGGGCCGGTGATCCTCAAATTCCAGGGTGCAAATGGAGTGAGTGATTCCCTCAATGGAGTCGGATTGCCCGTGGGCAAAGTCGTAGGTGGGGTATATACGCCACTTGTCACCGGTTCTGTGATGGGTAGCATGAAGGACCCTGTACATAACCGGATCCCGCATATTCAAATTGGGAGATGCCATATCTATCTTCGCCCGCAGGACACAGGCCCCGTCCGGGAACTCTCCGGCTTTCATCCGCCCGAAGAGATCAAGGTTCTCTTTCACGGTCCTGTTCCGGTAAGGGCTCTCTCGGCCCGGGTCCGTCAAGGTGCCCCGGTACTCCCTGATCTGTTCCGCGCTCAGGTGATCGACGTATGCCTTCCCGTCTTTGATAAGCCTTATGGCCCAATCATAGAGTTGGTCAAAGTAGTCCGAGGCGTAGTATTCCCTCTCTTCCCAGTCAAAGCCAAGCCACCTGATATCTTCCTTTATAGACTCTACAAACTCCTCTTCCTCTTTGGTGGGGTTTGTGTCGTCGAATCGCAGGTTGCACAGGCCATTATACTCTTGAGCAAGCCCGAAATTGAGGCAGATGGACTTGGCGTGGCCTATGTGGAGGTAGCCATTGGGTTCGGGCGGGAACCTGGTATGAACACGTCCCTCGTTTTTGTTCGCCCTTAAGTCCTCCTCGATGATGTTTTTGATGAAATTCTGAGAAACGGATGAACGCTTATCGGGCATATCAAGGGTATCCTTCGCCTCTCGCTTGGATTTTTTTCGGCCTTCGGCATTATGGAGCTCGCGGGATGGCACTGGGCAAAGACCAAAAATCATTCTACCACATTCCAGGCTTTTTTTTGAGCACTATTATGGTCTTTTGGGTTAATGCTGGCCAGATTCGGTGAAGGAGACTCGAAGGGGATCAGGGGGCGCAAAGGTTGAAACGGATGCTGCCCGCAGAAGACGGGCGGATATGGCGAGCCCGCAAGAGCGGCCCCTACGCGCTGTCCCTTCCGTGACCAGGAGAGAGGGATTGGTATGCACCAGGGGGAAAATGGGGAGGACTTATTTGATTCGCGAGGCTGAAGCCTTCTTCCTTTCTATGATTTCATAGTGAAAGTTATACTTGCCGTCTTTCTGCTCGCATTTCTTGAGTCTCAGTAAATCAGCCCCGATTTCAAAGGGCTCGTTGAGGGACTCGAGCCATTTAGTGATTTGCCTGTTTACCTCCGCTATTTGATCTTTCAAAGGCATTGAAGCAGAAATTGTGATCACTTTAGATTCTGACATTTTTATCCTTTTTGATTTAAATTATATTATATCGCCTTATATTATATAGTTCTTGAACTCTGGTGTAAACCCATATTTCTTGTCCAAATGGCTTCTTGTGATTCGCCTTGACAGAGTCCCCACCTCATATCTCATCCCTGCCCCAGTTTCTCCCTCCGGGAGGGTCCCGGTGAAAGTTCAATGTCGCCGGCCACGGGGAGGGCATTCCCGCGCACGTCCTTCAAATGACTTGTGGATTTCTTTTTTACACCATAGGAGCCAATCTGTCAATTGCAGACCCGGTGTAATTTTCATATTATACATCAAGGTCTTGGAGTGGTTCGTGCTTCTGAGTTCGAATGGCGCACAAGGAAGGTCCCATGTCTGTTCCTGACAAAATCGAGAAGGTTCGCTCCCTCGTTGCACAGGCAATGCTTTCGCAGAAGGCGCCCCTTTCCGTGGAGCTGAAGGTGTTGGAAGATGATTTCAAAAGGGGAGGCGCTGGCCACAGGGTTTTGCTCAAGAAATTGGCGGCCTTGGAATGCAAGGCGAAGGGGTCCGTGCTCAAAAGGAGTTCAAGGGAAAGAAACAGGCCCAAGTGCACGTTTCCGGAGGAGCTTCCGATTACAGCCAAGATGGATCACATTATTCGGACCATCAGGGAAAACCAGGTGGTTATCATATCAGGAGACACCGGGTCTGGAAAGAGCACGCAAATACCCAAGATGTGTCTTGAAGCAGGTAGGGGAGTCGCGGGAAAGATCGGATGCACCCAGCCGCGGAGAATAGCCGCCATAACGATCAGTCAACGAATTGCCCAGGAATTGGGTGAACCGGTGGGCCACTTCGTTGGATACAAGATCAGGTTCAAGGATCGGACAAGCAGAGATGCCTACATAAAGATTATGACCGACGGAATGCTCCTCGCCGAAACCCAGGGCGATCCCTGGCTCGCCGAGTACGATACGCTTATCATCGACGAGGCCCACGAAAGGAGTCTCAACATAGACCTCCTATTGGGCCTGCTGAGGACCCTTTTGCCAAAGAGACCGGAGTTGAAACTTGTGATAAGCTCGGCAACCCTGGACCTGAAGGCATTCTCCGAGGCCTTCGACAGTCCGCCCATCATTGAGGTGAGCGGCCGCAGGTACCCGGTAGAGGTCTCTTACATGCCTGTTGATCCGGCCCTGGAAGAGAGGGGGGATCTCACCTATGTGGACACGGCAGTCGAGGTCGTGGACAGGCTCCTGGAAAGAGGGGCGACAGGGGACATCCTGATCTTCATGCCCACGGAGCGTGACATCATGGAGACCTGTGAAAAGCTGGAGGGAAGACAATATGTCGGGACAGCGGTCCTGCCTCTTTTTGCGAGGCTTTCCGCATCGGATCAGGCGCGTATCTACTCCCACAGGGGACGGAAGATCGTCGTGGCAACAAATGTGGCAGAAACCTCCCTGACAATCCCCGGTATCAGGTACGTGATCGATACGGGCTTGGCCAGGATCTTAAGGTACGCCCCCAGCACGAGGATATCAAGCCTCCCAGTAAGTCCGATCTCCAGGGGCAGTGCGGATCAACGGATGGGGCGGTGCGGCCGGGTGTCCAGCGGGGTCTGCATCCGCTTGTATTCGAAAGAAGATTATGAATCCCGTCCGGCCTTTGCAGAACCCGAAATAGTTCGCTCAAACCTGGCCGAGGTGATCCTGAGAATGATATCTTTGAACCTCGGAGATATATCTTCCTTTCCCTTCATTGACAGGCCCAGCCCAAGGAGGGTCAAGGATGGTTTTGATCTGCTATCCGAACTGGGCGCAATCAAACGAGATGGGGGAGGGGTTCACCTGACCGAGACCGGCCGGTTGATGGCGAGAATGCCCATAGACCCCAGGATATCAAGGATGATCCTTGAAGCACGAAAGGAGAATTGCGTGAGAGAGGTGGCCATTATAGCATCAGCCTTGAGTATCCAGGACCCGAGGGAAAGGCCTGCGGAAAGGGCCCTTGAGGCGGACCGGATCCATGAGCCCTTCAGACACCCTGATTCAGATTTCGTCACCCTGCTCAATATATGGAACTCCTATCACAACACGTGGAAAAGACTCAAGACACAGTCCAAGATGCGGAAGTTCTGCAGGAAGAACTTTCTCTCGTTTTCTCGTATGAGGGAATGGGCCTATGTCTATGACCAGATTACCACAATCCTCAAGGAGCAAAGCATAGGGTTGGGGAGGAGGGGAAAGAGAGAAATGACCCAACCCCTTTATGAGGCGATACACCGCTCCGTAGTGAGTGGGTTCCTTTCAAACATCGCCATGAAAAAGGAGAAGAATCTGTTCCTGGCGGCCAAGGGCAGGGAGGTAATGGTCTATCCGGGATCTGCTCTCTTCAACCGAAAAGGGGTTTCCTGGATCGTAGCCGCTGAGATCATCAAGACATCCAGGTTGTTTGCCAGAACAGTAGCAAAGATAGAGAGCAGGTGGCTCGAAGACCTGGCGGGTGACTTATGTCGTCGGAGTTACACAAATCCTCGCTGGGACAAGACAAGGGGGGAGGTCGTGGCCGACGAACTGGTCAGCCTCTATGGCTTACCCATTGCCAGAAAAAGGTCTGCTCCCCTGTTCCCCATGGATCCCCGGAAGGCACATGAGATATTCGTCCGATCAGCCCTGGTTGAGGGAAGGGTCAGAGAGAAACTTCCATTTCTCGCTCACAACCGCAGGCTGGTGGAAAAGATCCGGGAAATGGAGGAGAGGTTGAGACGGAGGAATATTCTCGCGGACGAAACTACCGTGGAACACTTCTACTCCACGAGGCTAAAGGGTGTGTGCGATATGCCAGGACTCAAAAGGGCAATCAGAGAGCGGGGTGGAGATTCATTCCTGAGGCTGGAGGAAGGAGACCTTTTTCTTACCAGGCCCAGCGAAAAGGAGCTCTCCGGATACCCGGATCACCTGGCCGTCGGGGGAAATCGATTGAAGGTCTCCTACGAGTTCGCCCCCGGTACCGAGACGGACGGCGTCACTGTTTCGGTCCCTTCCCAGATAAGATCAAAGGTCCCGCCGGAGAGACTTGAATGGGGTATCCCGGGGCTCTATCGGGAGAAGATTATGGCCCTTATCAAAGGTCTTCCCAAGAGGTACAGGAAACACCTGATTCCTGTCTCCCAAACGGTGGAAACCATACTGGAGGAGATGAAGCAGGAGGACCAACCCCTGTTCTCGACATTGTCCCAATTTATCTATGAGAGGTTTGGCCTGGATATCCCTGCCGCGGTATGGGGTGCAATAGATGTTGCGGACCACCTCAAGATTCGGATCTCCATAAGGGACGCAAAGGGTAAAGAATTGGAGTCGGGCAGGGATATGGGTCTCCTGGCACACGGGGGCGCAGGCGGGGCTTCACAAGACATCAGAGGGTCGAAGGTGTGGCACGAGGCACAAAGGAAGTGGGAGAGATGTGGTATTGAGGCGTGGGATTTCGGGGATCTCCCCGACAGGATAGACTTGGGCAGAGGATGTTTTGCCTACCCGGCGCTGGAGCCGGACGGAAAGGGAGTAAGGCTGGGCCTTTTCACGGATCCGGAAAGGGCCGTATCATGCCATCGCAAGGGCGTTCGGACCCTCTTTTCCCGCTGTCTTAAAAAGGATCTCAGATTTCTCAAGAGGGCACTGGCTCTGCCCGACGAGTGCTCGGAGGGCACATTACACTTCGGGGGAAAGGCCGAACTGGAAAAGGCGCTGTACGAAGGGATTGTGCGAGAGTTCCTGGAGAAAGACATTAGGACAAGGGAGGCCTTTCTGGAGCACGCCGGATCCGTGAGGACATCGATCCTCTCGAAGGCCAAAGAGATGAGGGATGTGGCCGTGAAGATCGTCGATGGTTATCCGGAGACCCGCAGGACCCTGGAAAACCTGAAGGGAGCAAGCGGGTCCAACAGGGCCCTCCTGGAACTATGTGAGAAGGTCGGCCATGAACTGGAGGATTTGGTCCCGAAGGATTTCCCTGTACACTATCCTCTCGAGAGACTGGCGCACATCCCCCGGTACTTAAGGGCAATGAAGGTAAGGCTTGAGAGGGGGAGTCATGACCCTGAAAAGGAGAGGAGAAAGGCGGCCCGGGCGGAGGTGTTCGAACAGGCGTTGGTGAGGCTCGTAAAAGAGATGTCCTCCTATGCCTCGCCCATGAAAAGAAGTGCGGTGGAAGACTTCAGGTGGATGGTGGAAGAGTTCAAGGTCTCCCTCTTTGCCCAGGAACTCAAGACCCTGGTCCCTATTTCTCAGAAGAGACTGGAAGACAAGTTAAGGGAGATAGACAGAATGATCTGAGAAAACTATTGCAAAGAGGGCTGCCGTTAAGATCAATTTCAGGGGCGGGGGTGTAGGCATTGAAGAGGGTGATCTCAGCGTCTTTTGAAGATGAAAGTATCCGGATAACAAAGTCGAGGGCCCTTTCATCATAGACTGTAAAATTATAGGGGAGCAGTACTTTTTGGCCTGGCATATCGTGCTCCTTTCTCCTCAAAACCCGGTCCCTTGATCGACTTTCCGCAGGACGGTGTCCAAGCCATTTGATGGCGTGTGTAAGACATGAAGTGCATGGAATAGCCGTGACCTAAGGTGGTTCGAGCCCTGGTCACCGCCCCCTTACGCCTTCGTCCCGGCTGGCGCAAAACAGTTGATGTGAGCGCATGACATGACTACGGAGTCGGCTTTCGACCTCGGCATGCGATGAGGGGCACGTAGAAAAAGGTCCGGGGATCCGTATAATAGTGTTCCAGTTCCTTAAAGAACTCGTCGAAGCCCCCTTCATAGTCTTCAAAGGAATAACCGGAGTTCCTGGCCGCTATTTCTACCTTTTTGGCCCAGTTGAACAGGTCGGCGTCCTTGACCTCCCCGAATATCAGGTTGTGTGAACTCACGTCAACGTCGATCTCCTCAAAGCCAAGATCATAGAGGTAAGAATAGAGCCTTATACCGGCGAAGGGGTCAAAACCGTAATTCTTCTCCAGGGATTCCATTATCCCGGTGATGGCATTCTCCAGTCGAGGGGGGAAACCGTGGAACCTGAGGCAGTTGCTATCCAGGTCAATGAGGCAGAGGATGCCCCCCGGTTCCAATATTTTGGAGATGTTCTTGACGATATCGAAACTGCCGGCATTGTAATACTCGAGGACAAAACGGATCCATATGAAGTCGAATGATCCAAGGTCCTGGAGAGGATCCCTGATGTCCCTAACGACATACTCGATCCCCGGCGCGGCATAATTCTTCCTGGCATAGCGGATCCTCTGTTCCGAGAAATCCACGCCGACTGTTTTGCCGTTGGGTTGGTTCAGTTTGTTGAGGTGATAGGTCGTCTTGCCTGCCCCGCAGCCCAAATCAGCCACTCGCATACCTCTCGAAATACCTGCCCAAAGGGCCTGCTTTTCAACCTTTCCGCCATCTGTCTTCAGGTCCAGCCGCAGTGCCTCTTCGTCGTTTTCCATAAGGTAACGCATTTGATGTTTTTTCATGCCTTCTTTGTCCAAAGAGTTCCGGTTCATAGTTTTCGCCTCTACGCTCCTAGCTCAAATAGATGTGAAAAGGAATCCATCACTTTATGACTTATGTCTTTTCCGGTCAAGGCCAGTTTGGAAAGCCCGTGCCTCGTCGCCACGAATCTCCTTCTTCCATCAGGGCCAAGGGCCCTGAGCATGTCCAGATTGTCTTCACGGTATATGGGGCCGGAATCCTTCAAGTGAAAGAATGTCTTGAGTACCTGATCCTTGGCCATGTCCGAACTCATGGTGGCGTGTTCCCACCTGTGGAGGTATCCCCTAAGGCCGTACTTCTCCCTCTCTCTTGATTCGTAAATGGGGCTCAGAGGGCTCAGAATAAAGGGGAACAGGGACCATGAGAGGCTTCCTGGGCTCCCGGGGAATTCATGGCTCTTGATGAACTGGCGTGTCCTCTCGGCCGTCTCCTCCGTTTCGCCGGGAAAACCGAAAATAAAATAGCAGGAGCAGTCAATCCCTCCCCTGAGGAGTTTCTCCAGGACCTCTGAGTACAATCTCGGGGTCGCCTTCTTGTTCATGTTTCTGAGGACCCGTGGGTCGGCGGATTCCAGGCCCAGCTGCACCTCCACGCATCCTCCGGCACGGAGCAATTCCACATCCGCATCCTTCAGGGTGCTTGCTCTGATAAAGGTCATCCAGTTTACCCCTATTCCCTCCTCTACGAAACGGTGGCAGACATCGTTGAGATCATCTTTACCCAGCCGGAAATTATCGTCCACGAACCAGACATACCTGACCCCGCGGGATGAAACCTCTTTCATTTCCCTCAGCAAGTCCTCAACAGGTCTTATGTAAGTAAGGCGGCGATCCTTGGTGAAGTTGCAAAAGGAGCACTTATAAGGACAACCCATGCTGGCCTGCATGGGTATCACCCCGGAGTCAAAGATGTGGTCAGGCAGTGTAGACCAATCAATCCCGTAGTCTTGGGCCTCGGAAACATCATCTATCCTGGGCGAAAACTCGTATCTCTTGCCGACCAGCCGGGCCGTGTTAGGTAGATCACGGACTGGCTTTCCCAGTTTCATGCTCTTCAGCATCTCGACGAGGATCTGTTCTCCACGCAGGCTCACCACGTATTGATCGATTGCAGGTTCCCCATGGGACGAGAGGAAGAGGAAATCCTCCTGTGCCGATTCCGTGTCGTAGCTTTCATCACCAGTCCTCTGAAGCAACAGGTAAGACAAATAGACCAGGGGCCCTCCCGCGATGATGTATATATCGGGGGCCAGGTTCCTGATTTCATCCACAAGCCTTCGAAGGGGTTTCTTGCCCGGAATAAAGGTGGTTGAGAGGACAATGGAACGCGGTGTTTGCCCCAGGAGCCTTCGGAAGTAATCCCGCTCGTCGTAGAAACGGTTGATAAGCTCCACCTCGAGGCCCCTTCTTGTCAGGTAGCTGTAAAGGGCGATACCGTTCAGCTTGGGAGCGGACTCCCAGCTCATGTGTCCGTCCCCTCGAACAGGGTCTTTGATTGTCCCGCGGTTTTCCACATAGTTGGCTATTAATTGGATAGTCGCAGTTTTCCCGTTGATGGCCAGCCGCAGCGGATTGCTCGCGGACAGGCTATCCGTCCCTGTATCCGAGATAATGATGGCATCAAGGCCCAAATCCCATTCTCCTTGAATTCGAAGGGTGAAAAAGATACTGGGTCAGAAAGGAAACACAATAAGATCTAAACTATGCTAAAATGGCAAGGGCGTCAAGGCTGTTAAGAAGAATCAGCCCCCAAGCTGAAGAAAACCCGCCAAAACCCTAGATCATCACAGGTCGGTAAGGGAAGACTATATCTGATCCGGACCATACCTCCAGCCTGATACCTCTAACGTCTTCACGTCGTAGCGGAATGCCGCCCCACTCCCGGCTTTCTGCCCACCGCTTACCCTACCGCCTGCTTTCCCTATCCCGGGGCAGCCCGCTTGGCGGACCTTAAGTGCCACCCAAAGACCGCGAGGGACGCGACAATGCCGATCAAGGTCAGATAGGCGAGTCGATTTGGGGGCAGGAGGGCAAGGAATCCTCCCACCACGAAAAGAACGCGTTCCAGGGGCTTGAGGCCCTTCAGGCAATAACCCTCAAGTCCGATGCTGAGTGCGGAGACACCGATGATCCCGGTGAAGATGGTGATGAGGACCAGGCCCAGGGGTCCTCTCAACAGGAGGTTCGGGTTGTAGACAAAGAGAAACGGGATGAGATATTTTACCACGCCAAGACGCATGGCGATAAACCCTGTCTCCATGGGACGGCCTCCGGATATGCCTGCTGCCACATAGGCCGCAACCGCGACGGGCGGTGTGAGAAAGGATATGAGTCCGAAATAGAATACAAAGAGGTGGGCAGCGATGGGCGGGACTCCGAGCTGGGCCAGGGCCGGGGCCACGAGTATCACCAGTACAAGGTAGCAGGGAATGGAGGTCATTCCCATGCCAAGGATGAAGGAGGCTATGGCTGTTAAGAGCAAGAGGAGAAAGAGGCTCCCCCCGGACGCGTCTACCAGGATGCTCGACAGCCTGTAGCCGAGCCCGCTTGAGTCCAGGGAGCCAATGATGATGCCGGCCGATGCGCAAGCCACTGCCGGTATAAGCAGGGCCCTGGCCGCTGCCTCCATGCAGTCAACGAGCCAGAGAAGCAATTCCTTGGGACCCTTTCTTGTCTCCGCCTTTCTCTGCCAGTTCAAGATGATGATGACCATGGCAGCTAAGGATGCGTACAAACCGCAGTGCTGGACAGGCAAATGAAGCCCTGCGAGCATATAGACAAGGACAAGGACAGGGATAAGATAGAACCATCCTCCCTTCAAAACACCCCAGAATGATGGAAGCTCTTCACTAGGCAATCCCTTCAGGCCCAGCCTGGCCGCCTCGTAATGGACCTGTACGAAGATGGCGAGGAAATAAAAGGCCGCGGGCAAGAAGGCAGCAACGCATACGGACCAATAGGGTATGCTCAGGAGCTCGGCAATGAGAAAGGCGACCGCTCCCATGACAGGAGGCATGATCTGGCCTCCGTTGGATGCGGTACACTCAACCCCACCTGCGAACTCGGGGCTGTATCCTGTCTTCTTCATCAAGGGTATGGTGATCGATCCGGTCGTCGCCACATTGGCAGCAGTCGCCCCGACCATGGTTCCGAGGGCGGCACTGCCCAGAATGGCCGCCTTGGCCGGCCCGCCTTTCCATTTCCCGGTGAGGGCGAAGGCACCATCCAATATGAACCTGCCGGCGTCGGATTTTTGCAGGAATGCCGAAAGGAGCATGAATGCCAGGATGATCGTCGACGCAATGATAACCGGAGTCCCAAAGATGCCCTCAGCCCTGAGGTAGAAGATGCCCGCAATCCGCTCGAGGCTGAAATTGAAGGTGAGAAATATACCTGGGAAGTGGGATCCGAAAATCAGGTGGATGACAAAAAAGGCGGCGATGAGGGCCATGGCCAAATTCACCGTCCTTCTGGTGGCCTCAAGGATGGAAATAACCAGCATGAAGCACAGGAAAACCTCCAAGAGGTTTGTTGTCCCCCTCACCAGGAGTGGTTCCCAGTAGGACGGGAAAAAGGTGATGTACCCGGAACCTAGGATGCTCATAATGATGAAGATTAGGTCATACCAGGGGACCACTTCTTTCTTGCGCCCTACCCTCGCAGGGTAGGTGATGAAAACGAGCACGAGTACGAGCATAAGGATGAGAGCACAGTAGGGGACAATGGAAATGTGTACACCCATGAACTCAAGGGCATTTGAAACATAGAGGGCACCAAAGAGGATCAAGATGACGCTGAGACCCCTGATCAACAGACTGATAGTTCTGCCTTTTCCGGTTCTCTTCACGTGGATTCCGAAATCAGATACTCCCCGAAGCCATCAAAAGATCATCCGGGCCGAGAAGCAAGATGGCACCCTGGCACTAGGCCTATCCCAGGGTGCCTTTGCTTTCCTTTTTTGCCTAGTCCGCCACTCCGATTTCGTTCAGGAGACCCTGCTGCCGCTTATCCTCTTGGGGTCCCCAAACACCGATTTCCTTGTAGTATTCGACGGCCCCCTTGTGAAAGGCAAAGTTGGTCCTCTTGACCGCCTCCGGACTGAAGAATTTGCACACGGGGTGGTAGGTCTTGAACTCGTCAAAATGGGTCCAGATCATCTTGGTGACCGCATAGACAAAGTCTGCGGGTAAGCCCCGCCGGCAGTCCACGACAACCGCAAAGGCAGCTGTTTGAACGGGATCGGGCATGGTCTTGTAGATTCCGCCTCGAATGGTCAGAGGAAAAACCCAGGGCAGTTGCCCCTGGATTTTCTTGAGGTGGGCGTCATCAACATGGATGATCTTCATGGGGTGAGTATTGGCCAATTCCATCCACTTCCCCGCAGGATGGAAGCCGCAATCAAGGGTGAAGTCGATCTTGCCCGTCTTCATTGCGTCAATCCATTCGGATGCCCTGTCGAATCGCATGGCGTTCTTGACATCTCCCCTCTTGACGCCATAGGCGCTCAGGCTCGCGTTCCAGAGCAACTCCATGACCGAGGAACCCCTGCTCCTGTAGTACCCTGACTTGCCCCTCAGGTCTGCCCATGAGTTTATGCCGGAGCCCTCCAGGGTCACAAGGTTATAATGGAGGGGAAAATCCTGGAGGAACACCCGAATAGGGGCGGGTCCTATGTCCTTGAAGTTGCCTGCGCCCCTGTAAGCGTCGTAACCCACATCAGGGGTTATGAAGCCCATGTCCAGGTCACCGGAATGAATCAGGCGGGCCGTCTCTTCTCCTCCACTCGTCTTGGTCGGGATCCCAGCAACATCAAGGTACTTCTCCATCATTTTTCCCATACCGCCCGCAATGGCATAATAGGTCGTACCAGTTCCCGAACCGATGGAAACCGCCTTGGGCCAGTGTTTCGGACGCTCTGCCGAGTACAATGGGCCGGCAAGAAGCAGGACGAGGAAAGGGATTAAGGTTGTGATCATGGTCCGTGTCAAAAGCTTCTTCATGGTCACCCTCCTTTCGGTTTTAGGATGTTGGATTGATGGTTGGCTCCCTACAATTCCTGCCTTTGTCCATTACCCCGTTTCCTATTTGCTGTAATAGACAGAAGGTTTGGTGCCGTATTCCGATCGCAGGGGTTCGGCCTGCCACTTCCTTATGAGTACGGAGATCTCGCTCGAAGGGTCATCCAGGTCGCCGAAGTACCGGGCCTTTGCCGGGCAGGCTATGACGCAGGCCGGGGTGGCTTCTCGATCGATCCCGGGAGTCAGCCCCCGGTCCATGCCCTCGTCAATTCTCTCCATGCAAAAATTGCATTTCGTAACCGTTCCCGTCTGAAGGGGATAGAGACTTTCAGCCAGCTTTTCAAATTCCGTGAGGCCCTGGCCGGGATAATACTCTTTTCTCCTGCTGTAGTAAGTGCGGACCTGATAGGGGCATGCAACGAGACAGTAACGGCAGCCGATACATTTGTCAGTCTCTACCCACACGATACCGTCGTCACGCCGCTGCGTGGCCTTGGCAGGGCATACGTCCACACAGGCAGCTTCTTCGCAGTGATTGCACAGCACGGGTGAGGCCAGCTTCTTTGCCGCCGGGTACGTGCCTTCCTCTGATATCAGGACCCTCCCCCAGAGGATTCCTGCCGGGAGAAAGTGCTCCTGTTTACACTTCACGACACAGGCGTGACAGCTGACACACTTGTTGAGATTTATGAGCATACCCCATCTCATTTGGATCCCTCCACTTTATAGGCCTTGGCCTTTGCCGTTATTTCAAGTGTCCCGGTAACAGGGCACACGTAGTTCTGATCGATCCTGAGCAATACATTGGGGTTCACGCCTTTGCCCCGGGCAAGGGGCCTTCCCTTTGCCCAACTCCCCAGGCCCGTCATGGCAACGACCTTGGGGTGGATCAACTGGGTCAATTTGACCTTTCCTTGAATCCTGTCACCCCAGGGGTTTTCGAGACAGACGGTATCACTGCCCTGGATTCCCTTTTGTTCGGCGGTCTCCTGGTTCATGATGATATTGAGGCTAAAGGGGTCTAACTGAGCCACCTCGCTAATATAGGGGTTTTGCATACTGAACCTGTACGTTGAAATCGGATCCCTTGGTGAGATGGCGAACAGGTCGAATTCGGGATCGGATTGCCTGTGGATAACAGAGGGAAAATACCTTATTGCCCCGGAGTACTGCTCCCAGTCCATGCCGAACCCCGCCTTCTCCGCCCTGGCAGCTACCTCTTCCCGGTCTTCCAGGAGACTTTCAAAATAAACGGGGATGCGGGCATCCACGAACCAGCGCCAGTAACATTCCTCGGTCTTCTTTTCCCATGTGATGAAACCGTTGTCACGGAGCCATTCCAGGCCCCTCTCACCACCGAAATTGTATTTCAGGGTCCTGTCGGCAAGCTCGATGTTTGAGATCCTGTCTTTGGGCCCTATAAGGGGATGCTCTTCGTCCCCGGGATCTCCTGCATCCGGCTGCTCCCAAACGGCTTTCTTGACGGCATAGTAGTTTTCGAGAAAGGAGTTGTATGCCGGCCTTATTCCCACCATGTCCGCAAGGTCAAAGAGGATATCCTGGACGTTCCTGGTTTCTCCCTTGGGTTCTGTGGCCGGCATCCTCATATGAAAACACCATTTGTCCAACCCCGCCGGGTAGCAGTAATGGATCCCGAAAGAACTGGCAATGTCCAAGCTTTCCAGGTAGTGGACTTCGGGCAGGACAATGTCGCAGAATCCCTCGGTCGTCTCGTTGTGGAACGGCTGGATTGCAAAGGCAAAGGGAAACCTCTTCAGAAAGCCCTCCACGGGCCCCGGGTTGTGCATGTTCATGACCACGTTTCCGCCGTAAGTGAAAAAGACCTCCGGCTCAAAGGGACGTCCGGCCTTGGTCCAGAGTTCATCCCACTCCTCTGTGTAGACATGGCCCCTTGTCGCGGAGCCATGGGAAAAGATATCGCTGAAATTGATGGACTCTCCCGGACCGCCGACCTCCCTGGGCGGCCAGGGTGTCCTCGAGTGCCAGAAACCGGGCGTCAACATCCCGTCATAACCACCGTAGGGAGAAAACTTGAACCTGTCCGTCTCCTGGAAACCGAGGCTCCTCACGGCCCCGGAGCCGAGCAGCCCGCCGCAGACATCTTGATTGCCAAGGAGATTGTTGATGAGTTGCATGGCCGAATAGGTATGAAAGCCGTTCTGGTGGGTCTCGAGCCCCCTGTACCCGACCACGCAGGCGGGCCTGTAGGGGACCTTCACTCCTTTGATCTCAATGGTGCTTCCTATCCTCGCCTCGGTGACCAGTTCCTGTGCCAGTCTCCGTATGGTGTCTGCCGGGACGGTGCTTATGCCCGAGGCCCAGGACGGAGTGTAGGGTTTGAGAGCCTCCTTGACAAGGCAAAAAGCAGGCCGACACTTCACCCCGTTTGCCTCGTATTCGCCTCCGAGCGCCGGTCGGGACAGGGTATTGTCGTCGTAAGGCTTGACCTTGCCGTCTGCCTCGTCATAGAGGAGGGGCTTATCACTGCCCTTTTCCCTCACGTAGAGGCCGTCCGCTCTCACAAGGTACGGGGCGTTGGTCTTGTGCCGGATGAATTCTTCGTCGTATATCCCTATTTCATTGACAATGAGGTTGGCTATGGCCAAAAACACGGCGATATCGGTACCCGGGAGAATGGGAATCCACTCGTCCCCTTTTGCAGCGGCCCTGTATCCTATGGGATCGATGACCCTCATTTTCATGCCCCTCTCCCTGGCCGCAGCCATCATGTGGATGCTTTCAGCGGAATGCCTGCCTCCGCCAACTCCCTCGTTGCCCCCGCAGCGAAGCACGTAATTGCAGAACCTGTAATCCGGAAAGACATCCCAGGCAGCCTCCATTTGTGCGTCTATGTGGTGGGTGGCCGCGCCGCAATGGGGTCCCGGGCCGCCCGTACAGTAGCTATTGGTGCCGTAAGCCACGAAGAAGCCCGCTACGGTGATCATGCTCTTCATGCCGCCTGTTGGCCCGGGCGTATGGGTCCAGACCAGGGACCGGGGGTCTTTCTTCCTTGCTTCAATGAGCTTCTCCGCAATAAGGTCAAGGGCCTCTTTCCAGGAGATCCTCTCCCATCCCGGGTCCTCATGCAAACCCTTCCGGGGATTCGTCCTCCTCAAGGGGTAGAGCACCCTGTTGGGATCGTGCCAGTCCAGAACACCGGCGATACCCCTGGCACAAATCCCGCCCCGTGCCCCTGCATCGCTCTCGGGGATCCCTTCAGCCGCGACAGGCTTGCCGTCCACCACCCTTATGCGGACGGCGCACTGCTCATAACACAGGGAACACATGGTTGAGACCCAGTATTCCTTTTGCCTGTCTCGTTCCCCAAAGATTTGCCTGTACCGCTCTCGATCTCTCTCAACAATGCTATCCAACTTTCCCTCCATTCATAATCCCCCGTTTCCTCTACCGAGCTCAGTTGCCCTTCAGGAATTAACACATGCCCCGGCCCTGTTTCCCATTTGATCAGCCTTGGGTTCTATGAACTGTTCGGCTCGCAAGAAGGGCCGCCCGGTTGGACGGGCGTTCGGCAAGGCCCTGGGGGACCGAGAGGAGTATAACATGTGTGAAGCCAGAATAAAGGAAATTCCCTCTCCTTGCCCCTTTTACTGGAACCTCCTTATCAACGCGGTCGGCGGTCGTCCGTCGGCGGTCGATTAGCTTGTTTCAATCCTCGCTTTAGTGGAAGCTCCTCATCAACGGTAATTGCCGTGATTTTTCCATGATTTTGGGATGTTAGATTTCTTTTGAAGCCCCGATAATTGCACGATTATCATATCCATTGGGCCTTTCCCCCTTGTTTTTCAAGGTGCCAGAGTAAAGTTATCTGTATAGTATCCTTACAAAAAATCCCTTAAATGCTCTTTTCGCAGATATTTTTGTAACAGCAATCACTGCACCGCTGCCTGTAACAGGTTGGATTCGGTTACCGGCACCCCTGTATGACATCCAGAATCCCCTTGACCACGCCATCCAGGGCGCGAAAGTCCCCTTCATGAATCGGCACTTCTATAAGTTTGTTTTTGCTCCTGGTGTAGATAATGAATCCCCGCGTAACAGGGACATGGAAATTATCCTTTATGAGCCGGCCGTAGAAGATCAATTGAAATCTATGGTTCTTGAACGTCCTGTCTTTGTATTCGACATACTTGTAATCAAGAGGTGCGGCGGTTCCGTCATTGAGAAACAACACTTCATCAACAATACCACGGATACCAGAAGGGCTTGACAGGACCCATCCAATTCCTTCTCTTTGACCCCGGGCGTCTTCCTGAGGCATGCCGGAGTCATTTTCCTTACCTTTTCATGTATTGTCCTCCCTACCTCCACTTTGAACCGCTTTTCTTCATGCTGGGGTATATGCAGCACATACTCAAAATAGGTAAACCTGGGACAGTGAAGGTATTCCAGGAGATGGCCTGCCGTTATTGAATAATCTGATTCGGAATGCGCCTTATTTGTTATCGGAGAATTAGTTTTCCATGTCCCTGTCAGACGAAACAAGGATCTATGCCGGACAAGAGTGGGCTACAAGAACATAGTCCACGATATCTGCGTTGGAATCGCGACCTGTCTAACCCGGCAATGACATCAGTATCAATCAGGTGGATCCTCTGAGGCAATTTCATTTGAGATTTTCCTCTTTATCTCTTTTCTTACCCTGGCTAAAGGAACGTACTTCCTGGTGTACTTTTTTACCTGTGAAGAGGTATACGGCGGTTTGTTCCCCGTAGATGCGGAAGGGTTCAATCAGGTCAAACACCAGGGATTTCTTATTATAGTCATCAGCGTGCAGGAACCCGATGTAAGGATCAAGACCGGCCAGGATGCAGGCCTTCTCGACCAGCCCGTAAAGCATGCCATAACAGTAGTTCAGCACGGCATTGAAGGGATTTTTTGCAGGCCGGCGTGATCTTCCGTCAAACTCATTTTGAACAGTTGCCAAAATATAGTTTAGTGATATTAGGCACATAAATCGATTCAAAAAGGTCTTGGCACTACCTTTTGCTCTTTGAGATATCTTAGAGTTCACGGAT
>JAFDHO010000148.1 GCA_019308745.1 Deltaproteobacteria bacterium | reverse complement strand
TAAGTCGCAGAAAAGACCAGCCCGGGAGGCTCGGAACGCAAGAAAAGGCATCATCACCCCCGTTCGTCCATCACCGAGTTCTCTGAATCGCCTTTCAAACGGCTAAAATGTTACGAAACGTCAAACCATCCAGCGGCGCAGGTCTGGAGTTGGCTATGAAGATTATGGTTACAGGGGGAGCGGGATTCATAGGCTCAAACGTGGTGGACGGGTATATCCGCCAAGGCCATGAGGTGGTGGTCCTGGATAACCTCTCAACGGGAAAGAAGGAGAATCTCAATCCAGGGGCCAGGTTCTACGAGGTGGATATCCGTTCGAAAGATCTGGGGAGTGTAATGGCGAAAGAAAGGCCGGAGATATTGAACCACCATGCCGCTCAGATAAGTGTGCCCGCATCCGTGTCAGACCCACGGTTGGACGCGGACATAAATCTCATGGGTCTATTGAATGTCCTTGAGAATGCCGTGAGATACGGGGTCAAGAAAATAATCTTCATATCCTCCGGAGGAGCCATATACGGGGAAGCGGAGGAGTATCCGACTACGGAAGATTATTATCCCAGGCCCCTGTCCCCCTACGCGGTGTCGAAGTATTGCTCCGAATTCTATCTCGACTACTACCGGCACCGAAAAGGCCTTGATTTTACGACCCTGAGATACTCGAACATCTACGGACCACGGCAGATTCCCCATGGTGAGGCGGGAGTGGTTGCCATCTTCATGGAGAATCTCCTGGAAGGGAGACCTTCAATACTGAATCATTTCCCGGATGACCCGGACGGGATGATACGAGACTATTGCTTCGTGGGTGACGTGGTGGGGGCGAACCTGAAGGCCCTGGACAAAGGAAGTGGCGACTTTTTCAACATAGGATCAGGGCGGGGCACAAAGACCCTGGAACTCTACAGGACCATCTATGCTGCGTTGAGGGAGATAAGGCCTCAGACACCCCATGAACCGGCCGAGCTACGGAGGGAGGGGGCCAGGGCCGGGGACATCCGCAAGAGTTGCCTGGTGGTCGAAAAGGCGCGCACTCTGCTGGACTGGATCCCGAGGACGGATCTCAGGCAAGGGATTCGCAAGACACTAGAGTGGTGGACAGGAAAGGAACAAAGCCCGTGATATGCAGGTGAAGAACTCGGGGTTCGGAATCGGGCGCCGCCCGGGGGCCATGGCTGTTAGGCTCTTCAAACCCTTAACGGGAACAAAGGTCAGGTTTTTTGAGATTTTTGTCTTTACCGCCTTGACATTTATGGGGAAATAATTAATTTTGAACAACTTCAGCCCCGGCAGGGGTTCTTCCTGTTCCTTATCGTCTAAGCACTGTGGAAGAATGTGTTTAGGTAATCATTGAGAAATTACGTGGCCGCAGCCATGTTTTATCCATGATATCAAGGGGTTACTTTATCTTTTTGTTTCGGGATAATGAATTTGCGTTTTCATAAAACCAAATACTTTACATTATGGGAGGAGATATGAAATGAAAATTAGACCGTTACATGATCGAGTTATTGTCAAGAGGGTGGAAGAAGAGGCGAAGACAAAGGGCGGAATCATCATCCCTGACACTGCCAAAGAGAAACCCATTGAGGGGAAAGTGATCGCAGTCGGGGGTGGAAAGGTCACGGAAGATGGGAAGAAGCAGCCCCTTGAAGTGAAAAAAGGAGATCGGGTCCTTTTCGGGAAATACGCCGGGACGGATATCAAGATTGAGGGCGAAGAGCTGCTGATCATGAGGGAAGACGACATCATCGCAATAGTGGAGAATAAATGAAGAGACTAGGAAAAATCTAAGGAGGAGATGAAATATGGCAAAAGAGATCAAGTACAGTCAAAAGGCCAGGGAGTCCGTCCTGAGAGGGGTGGATACCCTTGCAGACGCAGTCAAGGTGACCCTGGGGCCCAAAGGCCGCAACGTCGTTTTGGAGAAGTCTTTCGGGGCTCCCAACATCACCAAAGACGGCGTCACTGTGGCAAAGGAGATCGAACTGGAGGACAGGTTCGAGAACATGGGAGCGCAGATGGTCAAGGAAGTGGCTTCCAAGACATCGGACGTTGCGGGAGACGGAACAACGACCGCAACAGTGCTGGCCCAATCCATATACAAAGAGGGATCAAAACTGGTGGCTGCCGGTATCAATCCCATGGCCTTGAAGAGGGGTATAGAGAAGGCCGTGGAGACCGCGGTAGAGGAACTCAAAAAGATCTCGAAACCTACCAAAGATCAGGAAGAGATCGCGCAGGTCGGGACCATCTCCGCAAACAACGATAGCACGATCGGAAACATCATCGCAGAGGCCATGAACAAGGTCGGGAAAGAAGGGGTCATTACGGTGGAAGAGGCCAAGAGCATGGAGACCACCCTGGAAATCGTGGAAGGGATGCAGTTTGACCGGGGTTACCTCTCACCCTATTTCGTGACCGATCCGGAGAAGATGCAGGTCACCCTCAGTGAGCCCTATATCCTGCTCCATGAGAAAAAGATAAGCAACATGAAGGACCTCATTCCCATCCTGGAACAGATAGCCAAAATGGGGAGGCCCCTCCTGATCATTGCCGAAGACGTAGAAGGCGAAGCCCTCGCCACCCTGGTGGTGAACAAGTTGAGGGGGACCTTGCAGTGCGCTGCGGTGAAGGCTCCGGGCTTTGGCGACAGGAGAAAGGCAATGCTGGAAGACATCGCCATCCTGACCGGGGGCAGGGTCATCTCCGAAGACCTGGGCCTCAAGCTGGAGAATATTACCCTCAATGACCTTGGGACCGCCAAGACCATAAACATTGACAAGGATAACACGACCATCGTGGACGGCGGTGGAAGCCGGAAGGACCTGGAAGGCCGCGTGAAACAGATCAGGGTGCAGATTGAAGAGACCACTTCGGATTATGATCGCGAGAAGCTCCAGGAAAGGCTGGCCAAGCTGATCGGCGGTGTCGCGGTCATCAACGTGGGGGCTGCGACAGAGGTGGAAATGAAAGAGAAAAAGGCCAGGGTGGAAGATGCCCTGAACGCCACAAGGGCCGCAGTCGAAGAGGGTATTGTGCCGGGAGGCGGAATCGCCCTCCTGAGGACCCTCAATGCCCTTTCCAAGGCGAAGCTGGACGGGGAAGAGCAAAACGGAGTCAACCTGGTTATGCGCGCTCTCGAGGAACCCGTACGCCAGATCGCGAACAATGCGGGCGCAGAGGGGTCCGTCGTGGTCGAGAAGGCGAAAACGAGCAAGGGCGCCGTAGGGTTCAACGCCGAGACAGGGGAGTTCGAGGACCTCATGAAGGCGGGGATTATTGATCCCACCAAGGTGACCCGGTTTGCCCTTCAGAATGCGGCATCCGTGGCTGCCCTGCTGCTCACAACCGAGGCCATGGTAGCCGAGAAGCCAAAGGAAAAGGAAGAGATGCCGGCGATGCCTCCGGGAGGTGGCATGGGCGGAATGATGTAGCGAGAGGGGCTCGAGCCCAGATCGTGTGACAAACTTATTGTAAAAACCAAGATCGTACTGTATGAAAGGGTTGTCCCTGGACTGTTCCCAGGGGTCAACCCTTTCTTCTTTTTGGTTATGGGGGATTGCCCATGTCGAGAAAGAACGTAATCCTTGTAACAGGTGCTGCAGGATTCATAGGTTTTCACCTGACAAAGAGGCTCCTGGAAATGGGAGAAGAGGTGGTGGGAGTTGACAATCTCAACCCCTATTATGACGTCTCCCTGAAGAAGACCCGGTTGAAGATTCTCGAATACGCCGATGGCTTTACCTTCTATAGAGAAGACCTGGAAAACCTTGACGCTTTGAAGGGAATTTTCCGAACCCACCCCATAAGCAAGGTCTGTAACCTGGCAGCGCAGGCAGGGGTGCGGCACTCCCTCAAGGACCCCTTTTCCTATGAGCGGAGCAATTTGAAGGGTTTCCTGAATCTTATGGAGTTGTCCCGGGAATACGGGGTGGAAAACTTCCTGTATGCCTCTTCCTCCTCGGTCTACGGGAAGAACACCAAAGTCCCCTTCAGCACTGAAGATCGAGTAGACACTCCTGTTTCCCTCTATGGGGCCACAAAAAGGGCCAACGAGCTAATCGCCCATGCCTACAGCCATCTCTATGAAATACCCTGCACGGGCCTGAGGTATTTTACGGTCTACGGACCTTGGGGTCGTCCGGACATGGCCCTTTTCCTTTTCACGGAGGCCATCCTTGATGATAGGCCCATAAAGGTCTACAACCACGGCCGGATGAAAAGGGATTTTACCTATATAGATGACATTGTAGAGGGCACCCTATCGGCCCTCCAGGGCTCCTTTCGATATGAGATCTTCAACCTGGGCAATTCCCAGTCCATAGAACTGCTGGAGTTTATCCGGTTTATAGAAGAAGAACTGGGAAAGGAGGCCAAGAAAGAGATGTTGCCCATGCAACCCGGCGACGTGGTTGAGACCTCGGCAGACATAGAAAGGTCGAGAAAACTACTGGGATTCAACCCCAAGACCGGTATTAGAGACGGTATAAAGAGGTTTATTGCCTGGTACCGGGAATACTACGGCAAGTAATGGAACAGGCTCGAGAAAGAGGATGAAAAGCCTGGAGATCCCTGGCCGGCAGCTCTACAGCAAGAGGTTCACTTTGTGGATCTGAACGATCATACCATGGGCCCCTATGGCAAATCTCCTCACCTTTGAAACCTATGCCGGCTCAGGCTTATAGCCACACACGTCGCACCGCATCCTAACACTGCTTCTTTGATTGGGGCATTCCGGGGTTGACGGAGCAAATGGGAATCCTCTTCGCTGACCAGAAGGTCATTCGGAAAGCAATCGGCAAGGTGGGCACTAATCGCGGCCTGTGCTCCGAAGTCTGCCACGGTCACTGGAGAACTACCTTCTTTCGCGATGACGCCACCCGACACACGGGCCATTCGAACGGATTCGCAGAGCCTGCAGGCCTTTAGGACGGCTTCCACGGCCTCACGCCGTTCTGTTTCATAGGATCCGAGATTGCCCATTCTTACATTCCCAAAAGAAAGTTCTAGGAGGTTCCACCCGTCCCCGAAGTGACAATCGAGGAGCAAAAAGGTTCAAGGACAAAAGAAGCGGCATGTAGCTGTTGTGGCTCACTCTCGTGGAGTGTCTTTGCTGAGGAGCCATTGTGCAACCAGGAGAGATTCCTGTCTCAGGCAGTTCATGGCGAAAGGCCAAGACCGCCTCACTGAAATGTAAGGGATATAGCCATGGGGCTCAAGTGAATTTTGCCTATTCCCGCAAATTACCTCATCTACCCGTTTGGCTCCTTTGATCAAGTTCGGGAAATTTCCTATTTCCTCGATTTCCATGAGAATTTCCTTTCAAAGCATGGCCTGATAGCCTATCGTAGACCGCGAATGACCAAACCTGATCTAGAGGAGGAACTGCCGTGAAAAGGAGAGACAGGGTTGATTTCTACTTTGATCCCGTCTGACCCTGGTGTTGGATTACATCCAGGTGGATGGTAGACGTGGGTGGCCAAAAAGACATTTCCGTGCACTGGAAGTTATTCAGCCTGAGGATCATCAACAAGGGCCGAAGGGTCAGGAAGGATTTCAGAATCCTGCACGAGATCGGGCTCAAGGCCTTGAGGGTTGCAGCGGCAGTACGCCGAGACTTTGGTAACATTGGTGTAGAGAAGATCTACACGGTCATGGGCACGTTCTACCACCACGACCACAGGCATATCGATGACCCTTTCACAATGGAAGAGGCATTGAGGATCTGTGATTTCCCTGTGGGCCTGACAAAGGCACTAAAGGACAAGACCCTGGACTCGGAGATAGAAGGGGACATGGCTCTGGCCATCGACAAGGCGGGAAAAGATGTGGGGGTGCCCCTTATCGTGCTCAATGGAGGAAGAGGCGATGGCTTTTTCGGCCCGGTCCTGAGTCCGGCACCAAGGGGAAAGAAGGCCGTAAAGCTATGGGATGCTCTTGTCACGGTGGGAAGCACTCCTGGCTTCTTCGAACTCAAGCGCACGAGGAGCACCGGTCCGGTATTCGGTCATCGCCCAAAGGTATAGGGCTAAAAAGGGGCATGGCATAGTCCTCGCCAACCTTTGTTCGCCTTCGCCAGAATGCCCTGTAGCTTGCTGCAGGGAGCTTCATCAACCTGGTGGATGCCTATACATGTTGCCCGGAATCCATGGTGGATAGGCCCCGCGCTCGGTATTGGTCTAAAGGCAGTGCTCCTCCTCCTGGGCCCTGTCTTTTGGCCACATAAAGGCTGTCTTCTGCCTTTTCCAGCCCAGTCTTTCATAGAACTCTTCCTTGCCAGGTGCAGAGGTAAGGGTAACAAAAATGAAGCCCTTGCAGCAATCTTTCAGGTACTGGACGATATGAGTGCCGATCCCTCTTTTTTGATAGGCCGGTCTCACCACGACATCCACGATAAGGCTGTAATACCTCCCATCGTCCAGGGTCCTCCCAAAACCTATGAGCCTGTCGTCATCGTAGGCAAAGAGGACATAGGTGCTCTTGTGAAAGGACTGGGAGATATCTTCAGGATCCCTTTCTCCCCAATTGACTTCCTTGAAGACGGAAGATGCTTCTTCCCAATCGACCTCTTCAATGGAACCCACGTACCGAATCATTCGCTATTCCCTCCTCCAAGCCTTAGACTCTCCTTCGGAGATTATGGTTACACCTACAGAATTATATCACACGAGTCCCTATTTTGGGCTTTAACTGACAAGGCTGTTATGATACTAGGAAATCAAAGGAGTCCTATCAAGGCATTTCCTTCCAAGATGTATGGTCTGTATGGTCATGGCAACCGGACGTCGGTGTTGATGTTTCCGTTAAAAGGTAATGGAGCAAAACATAGGACCTGGACTATGGCTTTCCTCGGGGTGGCAGTTCCCCGGGAAGGCATCAACCGTGATAGCCGTCAAGGTTTTGGAGAAACATGAAGAAGATTTCAAGGAAGACAAAGATCGTATGCACCCTGGGGCCCTCTACGGATTCTAAGGAGAGGATTAAGCAGCTTATAGTTACGGGCATGGACGTAGCCCGGCTCAATTTCTCTCACGGGGATCACGCAACACACGGGAAGGTTCTCTCTCTCGTGCGACAGGTGGCACAGGAGGTGGGGGTGACCGTGGGGGTCTTACAGGACCTGGGGGGGCCAAAGATCCGCATTGGGAACCTGGGCCCAAAAGAGGTGGAATTGAAAACCGATGACCGGGTTGCCCTGGCGCCGGAGGGCCATGTAAGTTCAGTAGCTCTTCCAGTAAATTACCCGTACATCATTGAAGATGTAAAGGTGGGCGATCGGATCCTGCTGGCGGACGGGCTCGTGGAATTGGAAGTGGAGGCCAAGGAACCGGAAAAGGTCCTATGCAGGGTGATCTTGGGAGGGAAGATCTCGTCTCACAGGGGAGTCAATCTGCCCTTGAGTAACCTGAGGATTTCTGCCTTCACGGAAAAGGACAAAAAGGATCTGCTCTTCGGACTGGGGCAGGGGGTAGATTTTGTGGCCTTGTCTTTTGTCAGGCATGCCAAGGACCTTGCGCCTGTCAGAGATATCATAGATCAGAGTAAGAATTCCGCCCTGCTCATAGCGAAGATAGAAAAACCCGAGGCCATGGAAAGGCTGGAGAGTATCCTCGATGCGGTCGATGGTGTTATGGTTGCCCGGGGAGATCTGGGCGTGGAAATGCCCCTCGAAGACGTGCCGGTCGTTCAGAAGAAGATCATCAGGGCCGCTGGACGGGCCGGGAAACCTGTGATAACTGCCACACAGATGCTCCGCTCAATGGTTGACAGCCCCCGCCCGACCCGGGCCGAGGCGACGGACGTTGCCAATGCGGTGTTGGACGGGACCGATGCCCTCATGTTATCCGAAGAGACGGCTATCGGGGAGTATCCAGTAGAGGCTGTCACCATATTGAACAGGATCGCACGGGCAACGGAAAAACACCTGCACGGGCAGCACCCGGAATACGAGTCCCTGTCAGATAGATTGCCCGTGACAGCCACCACCATTGCCCGGTCTGCCTGCATCATGGCAGAGGACTTGGACGCCGCAGCCATAGTGGCCTGCACTTCTTCCGGGAGCACGGCTCGTCTCGTGGCGCGGTTCAGACCATCGTGCCCCGTGCTGGGGCTAACACCCAATCCGGACACCGCCCGGCAGTTGACCATGTCCTGGGGAGTAATTCCCGTTATGGCGAAGGCATTTTCAGACACGGATGACATCTTTCACCAGGCGCGCCAGCGGGCTCGAGAATACAATATAGCCGGGCCAGGGGGCAAAATAGTCGTAACGGCAGGGGCCCCTCCGGGAAGGCCGGGGACCACGGACCTGGTAAAGGTCATTGAGGTCTAAGGTTCCGCCTGGCAGGATCCATGAATGAGATTTGTTAAGGGGAAAAGCGCTTGAGACGGAATTTTGCCGGATTTGCAATACCTTAAATGAGGGTCGGCACCTTTTTCATTGCCATCCTGGTCTGCATACAATATATTCCTGAATTACCATCAAGGAGTTTATCTGCGGCCGGGGGCGAGAGAATCAAGACTGCAAGGCGCTCTGACAAGCATGATATCTCGTGGAGTTCCTCTTCCGATCCCTGTGATCAGGCAAGTGTAGACTTAGAGGGAGGCAAATATGAAGCGACAGTATGAAATAGAGAAGGCAGAAGGCAAGCTGGGTATCCTGATCCCGGGGATAGGGGGTGCCGTGAGCACGACATTTCTGGCAGGGGTGGAAGCCGTTCGGAGGGGCCTGGGGGTTCCCATTGGTTCCATAACCCAGATGGGGACCATCCGGCTGGGGAAACGGCCGGAATATCGGATTCCCAGGATCAAGGACTTCGTACCCCTGGCATCCATCGAGGACCTGGTCTTTGGTGGCTGGGATCCCTTCCCCGAGGATTGTCATCAGGCAGCGCTCCAGGCAGGAGTCTTGAAGGGTGAACACATCAACGGGGTTGGCCCATTTCTTGAGAGGGTCAAACCCTGGCCGGCCGTCTTCAAGCAGGAATACGTGAAAAATCTCGACGGGAAACACGTGAAGCCGGAGGCCTCTCACATGGAGCTCGTCGAGGCCTTGAGAAAGGACATTGAAGTGTTTCGGGAGGCAAATGGGCTTTCCCGGTGCGTGATGATCTGGTGTGCCAGCACGGAGGCCTACATGAGACCTTCAGAGGTCCATTCATCCTTGGCACGTTTTGAAAAGGGCCTGAAGGACAATGATCCTGCCATCTCTCCGAGCATGCTCTACGCCTATGCCGCCTTGACGAGCAGGGTCCCTTTCATAAACGGGGCTCCGAATCTGACTGTGGACATACCGGCCATGGTGGAGCTGGCCAAGGAACACGGCGTTCCCATCGCCGGGAAGGACTTCAAGACCGGCCAGACCCTGATGAAGACCATCATCGCCCCTGGACTGAAGGCCCGAATGCTCGGGCTCACGGGCTGGTATTCCACCAACATCCTGGGCAACCGGGACGGGCTTGTGCTCGACGACAGGGATTCCTTCAAGACCAAGGAGGAAAGCAAGCTCTCCGTCCTGCATAGCATCCTTCAGCCAGACGTATACCCCCAGCTCTACAAGGACTTCTACCACAAGGTCATGATCAGCTACTACCCGCCCAGGGGTGACGAGAAGGAAGGGTGGGACGCGATAGACATCTTTGGGTGGCTCGGGTATCCGATGCAGATAAAGATAGACTTCCTCTGCCGGGATAGTATCCTTGCAGCCCCTATTGTGCTGGACCTCGTGCTTTTCACGGACCTGGCACAACGGGCCGGTATGACGGGTATCCAGGAATGGCTGTCCTTCTATTTCAAGAGCCCCCAGTGTGCGCCGAACCTCTACCCTGAGCATGACCTCTTTATCCAGTCCATGAAGTTGAAGAATACCCTCCGTTATATCATGGGAGAGGACCAGATCACCCACCTTGGTCTGGATTATTACTATACCTCCTGAGCAGAGCGGTAATGCATGGCAGCTCGCGGCAAAAACTTTCTTTGTAACATTTTAGCCGTTTGAAAAGCGATTCAGAGAACTCGGTGATGGACGAACGGGGGTGATGATGCCTTTTCTTGCGTTCCGAGCCTCCCGGGCTGGTCTTTTCTGCGAC
>JAFDHO010000022.1 GCA_019308745.1 Deltaproteobacteria bacterium | reverse complement strand
GGGGGCGTGAGACCGACTCAGGACAAATATTGAGCCTTGTGAAAAGGGCTCCCAGGGGCCTCATCCAGGAATTGTAACGGTTCATTTGCAAAATCCTAACCGGACATTAGTGAGTCTATTCAATAAAGTAGGAGGAAAAAGATGTCAATGTTATTAATCACTGGCAGCAGGGGTGCGGGTTGGATGCGTTATGAGAGGCGCTGAATCCTCTTGCATCTCCTTTGGAAGCTGCCTGGACAGTCTATTTGGGACCCCACAGGCCCTTCCTCACCTAGGATACGGGCTCGTGTCCCAACATGATCATCCTTACCTTGGCGGCCTCCTCTCTTTTCCTGTTCCAATAGTCCCACTCCTCTTTGAGTCGGGTCAACTCCTCTTCGAGTCTCCTTGTTTCCTCGCGATGACCCGCCGCCTTTGAAGCGGATATCTCCTCAATCCTCCCCTTGAGTGTCCTTACCCGATCCTTGATGCTGCGCATGGCATTAAGGGCCTCCAACTCATCTTCATCCGGGACCTCTCTCTATTGCTGCAAATATTCTCACGGACTGTGCCTGTCTCTTCATCTTCGACCATGAGACTCTCCTTGATTGCGTCAACCTTGTCTTGGCTTTCCTTTGATTCCTCCTCTTCCACCCTCACACAAATCAGCAGGAAATTCCATTGCAATTCACTGATGTCCGGTTAGGAGTTTACAAAGCCGAATAGTAGCCAGGACCGTTGATTGTGGCCGCAGGGCAGGTCTTTTCCAGAGGCTCAATCAAATTCCTCCCTTATCAACGGCACCAAACACCTATTTCACCTATAATACTTAGCAATTCATTGGGTATTGTCAATGGAGTTGTCGCTGGCCGGGGAAATTCTCTTAGCCACTTGACATTTTAGTCTCCTTGTCTATAGCATGGTTGTCATGAGGCGGTGATATGGCCCTTGGATCCATGCCCTGGGCGTCAGAGGGTCTTTCGGACCACTGTCAATGCGCCTCAGCCGCGCCATACCCACTCTCGGAGATTGAGAAAGCACATGAAGATCTTGGACAATTTACACGGGTTCTTCTGGTTAGACCCGGCCGCCAACAACTGCAATACCTACCTCATAAGGGGGACGAGAAATATCCTCATCGACCCCGGTCATGGGCACCTCTTCGGACACGTCAAGGACAATCTTGAGAGACTTTCCCTGTCCCTTACGGATATCCACCTTGTCATCGTGCTCCACGGGCACCCTGATCATATGGAAGGAGTCAAGAGATTTTCAGGGGCCCCCGCCCTTGTCGCTGTCCCCCGGCTTGAAATGGAGTTCCTCAAGGGAGATGCCCCCCACTACTGGGAATCCATGGGCTTGGATGATTTCGAACCCGATATATTCCTCAAGGAGGGAGACCTGAGGGTGGAAGAACACTTCTTCAAGGTGATCCACACTCCCGGTCATTCGCCGGGTTCCCTCTGCCTTTACTGGCCGGAGACCAAGGTGCTCTTTTCCAGTGACCTCATCTTCAGCCAGGGCATTGGCAGGACTGATCTCCCCGGGGGCAGCGGGGAGGAGCTCAAGAGAAGCATCGGGCTCATCTCTGAACTGGAGACGGATTACCTCCTGCCTGGACACGGTGACATGATTTCGGGCGCCCAGTTGGTTAAGGCCAATTTCCAAGCCATTGAAAGGGTCTGGTTCCCTTACCTCTAGGCGTCTCTTTTGGAAGAAACCATTTTTCCCCTGACCGGGTTACAGGAAATCCTTCTGTAGCCCTTTGCGGAGCCCTCTCAACCCGCTCAAGGTCCCGAGAGTCGATCACGGGAGAAAAGGGAGTGAAAAAAGGTCGGAACAGGCCCCACGCACAGATTGACTTTGATCTCCGCCATCTGGAGGTCTTCAAGAAGGTGGTGGAATCGAGGAGCTTTTCCAAGGCTGCCAAGGCCTTGAAAATGGCCCAACCTTCTGTCAGTGAAAGGGTTTCAAACCTCGAAAAAATGGTGGGGATGAGGCTCTTGGATCGGCTAGGTAGAAATGTGGTGCCGACAAAGGCCGGAGAATTGGTCTTCAAGCATGCCGTCACACTTCTGCAAATGAAAAGGGCCGCTTGCATGGAAATCCAGGCATTCCTGGGTCTCAAGCAGGGCGAAGTGCACATCGGCGGGAGTACTATCCCCGGAGAGTATGTCCTGCCCAAACTCTTCCGATCCTTTAGGGAGAAATTTCCCTTCGTTTCAGTAAGGCTGGCCATAGCCAACAGCCATGAAATCCAAGATCGCGTTCTGCATGGCGAAATGGAATTGGGTGTGGTCGGGTTCAAACCATCGGCCAGTAACCTGGACTCCTATGGCCTTTGGAAAGACGACCTGTTGCTTGCCGTGCCCACGGATCATCCGCTGTCCGCAAAGTCCTGTGTCGATCTGGATGAGCTCTTTGAAGAGCCCTTCGTGCTCAGGGAGAAGGGATCCGGGACCTTGAAGATCATTGAGGAGCGTCTCAAGGCCCGGACAGGCAAGGGGATCGAGTCGCTCCGAATAGCAGCAAAGGTAGGGACTTCTTCGGCAGTGAAGGAATGCGTCAAGGCAGGAGTAGGAGTCTCCATTCTCTCTTCAGAGGCCTTGGAAACAGAGCTGGAGATGGGGCTCCTTCGGGCCTTGAGGATAAGAGACCTCCCCCTGTCCCGCACCTTCTATCTGGTGAGGGACAAGAGAAGGACCGCCTCTCCACAATGCCAGGCCATGTTCGATTTCCTCCTCAGCACAGCGGAAGAGGAATAACCCTCTCCCCTTGGGGCGGGCTGGGCAGGGGTCGATCTATTCTTCTATCCCGGCGAGGCGCCTGGCTGCTCTCTTCTTGTTTTCGATGTCTGTTTCCCTAAAGATGGTCACCCTGTGTGCTTCAGGCGAGCCGCCGCCGTGTATGTCCGAGATGATATCAGCGCTCTCGAGGGCCAACTTCTCGGCGAGCCGGAACATCTTTATCCTGTTTTCAGGAGGAACTCCGTTTGCCCCTTTCATGTATTTTCTCACCAGGTCTCCGATCTCCGGGTTCTCCAGGTCACGATCCGATGGAAGATCTGCGACATAACCTCCGCATATGTCCACCATGAGGCGAATGGCTTCGCTCATCTCTTTTCCCTCGTGGATCTTCGAGGCATTTGCCAGAACCGTATCAATAAAAAAGGTCCCCGAGGGTTGTTCCTTTCCCTCGTAGGAGGCGGCCAGGCAGCAACCATAAAGGGTCTCTGCCCTGTGAATCATGTCAATGACCTTTTGTTTGTGGTGGCTCGCCCTGGTCGTACCGTTATATTCCATGAGGGTCAGGGCAGTGCCTATCATGCAATCGATCTTTCCCGATTTACACCCGCCATGACTCTGTCTGTGAAAGGAGGAGAACTTGACCACATAATCTGCCGCAAACTCCACCTCGCCACAAAGGAACACCCTATCCCACGGGACAAACACGTCGTTGAAGATAAGAGTAGGGCAATACTTGGAGTAGCGGACATTGCCCACGTCGCAACCGTCCAGTTCTCTCATATCAAGGGTCGACCGGCCAACCACGTGGATCAATCCCGGGGCATCCGCCGGAACAGCAAAGGACACGGCATAGTCTTCATCACCCTTTCTCAAGGCCCTCGTGGGAATGACAATGATTTCGTGGGACGAAAGGGAACCCGTCTGGTGGGCCTTCGCCCCCCTCACGACGATACCGTCGTCCCTCCTCTCAACGACCCTCAGGTACATGTCCTTATCATCCTGGTCCTTGGGGCCCAGGGAGCGATCCCCTTTCACGTCGGTGACGCCCGCATTTCCCGTGAGATCGTTCTTCTGGACATATTTCAAGAAATTCATGAAGTTATCGTAATAGCCGGTCCCGTATTTCTGATCAACATCGTAGGTGCAAATGGCAAGCGTGGAAAGACAATCCAGACCCGTGCACCTCTGGTGGCACGTCCCCACTCGGTTGGCGAGGACCCTGTTGACCTTCACTCTCGCCACGAGATCTTCAATGGAGGCCGGAGGCAGGGTAAACCTGTTGACCGGCTCATTGATCAAAGGGCTTTGCGTTACAACGAGATCTCGATATTCTTCCAGCTCAGCCAGTTCGTAGGTAGCGGCAGTCGATTCGATTCCCGCACGGAGTCTGGGGTTGTCAACGATATCCGTGACCTTTTCCCCGAACATATATGCCGTTGGTTTCATCTCTCTTAGTGACTCAATGTACTCTTCTTTTGTCTTCAATCCCATGGTGATTAATCCTCCTGCCCTTGGTTTCCCAAAGGCCTTCTTGATTCAACGTCCTATTTACTTCGACAACACGTCCAAACCCCACGACTCGCCCGCGTCAAACTGCTCAAGCCCGGGAAGAATGACCTGTCTTGAACTTACGGGAAGGGGACATACCTTTCCTCAAGCATCCTCTTAAAGATCCCGAGCACCTGCTTCTTTACGTTCCTTATGTGGCCTTTCAGTACCCTTTGGGCACCCTTGTGATCGCCCGCTATGATTCCTTCATAGATCTCTTTATGTTCATTGTCCACGGAGTCAAGGGAGGAGCCGTGGGGTAAGTTTCCCCCATACTTCAAGAACAGCAGATCGAAGATGTGCCTTAAGAGGCGCACCTGCGTCTCGTTACCGGAAAGGGACGCCAGGGTCAAGTGGAACTCCATGTTCTTGAAGAGCCTCTCCTTGAGATAGAACTCCCGCACCGCTGAGAAATGTTCGTCCAGGGCCTTCTTCAATCGCTTCATCCCGTCCTGATCGATCCTCTTCACCGTCTCCGGAATCAGGGACGGCTCAAGTAATTCCCTGAGCCCATAAATCTCCTCCAGCTCTTTGAGGCTGATGGGCTCCAGGAAATACCCCCGGTTCGTCTCGTGGCGTACAAGGCCTTGAATTTCAAGCCATTTAAGGGCTTGAATGATCGGTGTGGGGCTCATCTTCAAGCGTTCTGCGACTTCCCCGCACACTATCTTCTGTCCGGGCACAAGCTCCTTCTGATAGAGCATCCTCCTCAGGCCCTTGTATGCCATAAGGGCGTGGTCCCTTTGCTGATCGAAAGTCGCTCTTCGCTGATTCTTTCGCAATTGATCCCCAAAATAAATTTACTATTCAATCAACTTTTTGATTGATTTATTAATTACATTTTATTACCTTTGTCAAGCTCTTTTGTCGCCCGCTTCAACTTTTATTGTGCGTTCATACCCGGCAAGGAGTTAAAGAAATCTCTTCAGCTTCCATTGTTGAGAGGGGAGCCATGTTTTCTATATGTGGATACCTTTGGCTGATTTTCAACAGCCGTCGATTTTGAGATCTTTTGGAGAGTGATGAACTATGAGGCTATACGAATACGAAGCTGCGGATTTTTTCGAGAGAATGGGGATCCCTGTCGCGAGACGTGGTGTCGCTGAGACGACCGAAGAAGCCCTTCGATTGGGAGGAGAAATAGGCTATCCCGTTATGCTGAAAGCCCAGGTCCTGGTCGGCGGAAGAGGCCTCGCCGGCGGCATAAGAACGGCCTCTACCCCTGATGAACTCGAGGACCTGTGCGGGGCCATGTTCAGTGGGGAGATAAAAGGGCTCCCCGTCCGCAAAATACTTATCAGTGAAAAGGCAGAGATTTCCAGCGAGCTCTACATGGGGATAACAATAGATGGCTACTCCGGGAAACCTGTGATTGTCGCCAGTACCGAGGGTGGCGTCCACGTAGAGAAGATCGCAAAGACATCCCCCGACAAGATGGCGTCCGTCAATGTTGATCCGGATTTCGGCTTTTATCCCTATCAGGCCAGGATGCTCATGAGGAGGTTAGGATTGTCCCAGCGACTTCTCATTTCTTGTGCCGATGTGATGGTGAGGCTTTACAGGCTATTCACTCAGATGGAAGCGATCATAGCCGAGATCAACCCCCTCGTGGTCCTTCCCAATGAAGGCTTGCTGGCGGTAGACGCAGTCCTTGAAGTAGACAACTCTGCCCTGTCCCGCATCAAGCCCCCCCTGCCCCAATACCTGGAAAGGATCGAAAACCCCCTGGAGAGAAAGGGCAGAGAGATCGGGGTGACCTATGTGGATCTGGACGGGGACATCGGTATCATATCTTCTGGGGCAGGTCTCGGTATGGCCTCAATGGATATCATAGGCCAGCGACTCCGCCCCGCCAACTTTCTCGAAACAGGCGGGGGTATTACCGAGGAGTTGCTCTACAAATGTATGGGATTGGTCACGATGAAATCCGGACTCCGGGCCATATTTATCAATATATACGGTGGGATAAACCCTATCCATGAGGGCGCGAAGGGCGTTGTCAGATATATAGAGGAACACAAGGTCGCCCTTCCCATCGTTGCAAAGGCCCTGGGGAACCACCAGGAGGAGACATGGGAAATCCTCCGCTCGGGCGGTGTTCACGTTGTGACAGACGCGCCGACGGAAGCAGCTGTCAACCGATTGTTTCAGATCCTAAACGGACGAATATAGAAGCGGGGTGGAACCATGAGCATCTTGATCCATGACAACACCAGGGTTATCGTTCAGGGTATTACCGGAAGGATAGGCAGGGTCCAGACACACTGGATGCTGGAATACGGGACCAATGTTGTGGGAGGCATAACCCCAGGAAAAGGTGGTTCGACCGTGGAGAACCTTCCTGTCTTCGACAGTGTTCAGGAAGCCGTGGATGCGACCGGGGCAACAGCCTCTGTCTTCTTCGTACCAGCACCCTTTGTCCTGGATGCCTTTTATGAGACCGTGGACGCCGGTATCCAACTCATTGTGGTCGTGCCTGAGCATGTTCCGGTCCATGATGTGATGAAAATGCGGTCCTATAGTGCCAAGAAAAACGTCTTTGCACTGGGACCCACTACTCCGGGCATTCTTGTCCCAGGAAAAGGCAAGATGGGGATTATGCCCGGCTCCCTATTCTCTCCCGGCCGCGTGGGGATCATTTCACGCAGTGGCACCTTGTCCTATGAGTTTGCCGGGATCCTTTCGGAAAAGAATGTGGGCCAGAGCGCTGTGGTCGGTATGGGCGCTGACCCCGTCGTCCTGAACAACTTGCCTGATATCCTCAAACTCTTCGAGGATGACCGGGATACGGAAGCAGTCATCATCGTAGGTGAGGTCGGGGGCGTCCAGGAGGAAAAAGCCGCAGAATTCATAGGTGACCACATGACGAAACCCGTGGCTGCATACATAGCAGGCCGATACTCCCCCCAGGGCAAACAGATGGGGCATGCCGGCGCTATCATCCGAGGGTCCGCCGGTACCGTGGAAGGCAAGTGCGAGGCCCTGAGGAACGCGGGCGTGGAAATCCTGACCTCTCCCATAGATGTCGTGGATTGGGCTCGAAAGCACAACCTGAGCTAACCATGCTTGCCTCCTGTCCATGCTCCTGGTTTTGTAACCCGGCAGCCGCGGTATCTCTCCTAATGGCGTGAGGGAACCCTCTCGCTGCCCTGCAGGGCAAGACCAAGTATATTATCTGCTTCCCTGAAAACCCCCGTTACCGGGCTGTCGCTACCATGCAGCCTTAGCCATCCCTGTGTACTGATTCATCGGCATTGCCTTACTTAAGGCCCTCATCTATAGGCTTTTCCTATTTGACAAATCGCTTTTATAAATATATCTTGATTCAAACGTTGATGGCTTCGTAGAAAGTCGGAAAATGCTCTTTTCTGTCATTCCGGCGAAAGCCGGGATCCAGTAAATTCAATGGCTTCTGGATGCCGGATCAAGTCCGGCATGATGGTTTTGTGACTTTTTACGAATGCATCAAACGTTATTTTGTGGAGGAGGACCGCCTTGATAGATCTGGAAACACCACGTTTGACCCAGACCGTAAGCGGTGCGGGTTGAGCTTCCAAGCTGGCTCCGGGGGACCTGGACAAGGCTCTTTGCGGATTGGATTTCCCAAAGGACGACAACCTGATCGTCGGTCTCGATCGAGCTGATGACGCTGGGGTATACCGCATATCGGATGACCTGGCACTCATTCAGACAGTGGATTTTTTCACGCCCATTGTGGACGACCCTTACTGGTTCGGCCAGATAGCTGCCGCCAATGCCCTGAGTGATATCTATGCCATGGGAGGCGTGCCCAAGACTGCCATGAACCTGGTGGCCTTCCCTTCCGCAAAAATGGATCTCTCCGTTCTTCGGAATATCATCGAAGGGGGATTGGCCAAGATGAGGGAGGCGGGCGTCGCCCTCGTAGGCGGTCACAGTGTACAAGATAACGAACTGAAATATGGTCTCTCTGTAACCGGGTTCGTTCACCCGGATCGCATCCTGACGAAAAAGAACCTCAGGCCCGGCGACCATCTCATCCTCACCAAACCCCTTGGTACAGGAATCATCAATACTGCCATGAAGGCCGGGGTTGCGTCCATTGAGATAATAGATAGGGTGACCACACTCATGGCTACCCTTAACCGTGGTGCAGCAGAAATAATGGCAGATTTTCCTGTCCATGCCTGTACTGATATTACGGGCTTCGGGCTCCTGGGGCATCTTTCCGAGATGGTATTGGGTTCGGGGTGTAAAATTCGTATCCATGTGAAAACTGTGCCCGTAATCCCTCAAGCCCTTGAACTCGCACAAACCGGATTCGTGCCGGGTGGTACTCATAATAATCGAAAATTCTTCGAACCCTGGATCCAGATATCAGAATCCGTTGCCCCCTCGATGCGCGATGTGCTCTATGATGCCCAGACATCGGGCGGGCTCCTAATATCCCTTGACAAGGAAAGCGCTGAGGCCTTGCTGCAAAGGCTAAAGGAAAAGGGTATGATCGAGGCTGCTATTGTGGGACAGGTCCTTGCCGGCCCACGGGAGGAAGTCATTGTGGACTAGACCGACGCCATGCGAGACATGAGCAGACCTTTTGCACAAGAAACTTCTGCTCGTTTCTGAACTCCACTGGATACCCTATTTGAGGCCTGTTGGGGAGGAACAAACCATGAATGAGCTCGACTGCCGGGGCCTGGAGTGTCCAGGGCCGGTGCTGCAAACAAGAAATGCTGTTGAGGCTGAAAGTCCTCGTGCGATCAGCGTCCTGGTAGACAATGAGGCTGCCAGAGAAAATGTGGCCCGGTATTTGGAGTCCCAACATTTCCAGGCGACCTGGGAAAGTAATGGAGCGGATTTCGTCGTGAAAGGCGAAAGAGATCAAGATGCCCTTCTGGATTCAAGACACGAGGAGTCAGCACGAACCAAAGAGACAAAGGTCATGGTCGTGGTGGCGTCTGACCGCATGGGAAGGGGCGATGACGAACTCGGCGAAAAACTCATTGGTAACTTCATCAAAACCCTCAAGGAGATGGGCCAGGACCTCTGGCGCCTCATCCTCCTGAATAGCGGCGTTAAGCTCACGACGGAGGGATCTTCATGCCTCCCTGATCTCAAGGATCTGGACGCAGCAGGCACTAGCATCCTCGTCTGCGGGACCTGTCTCGATCACTTCAAGCTCCTGGATAAGAAACAGGTAGGTGAAACAACGAACATGCTGGACATCGTCACTGCCATGCAACTAGCCGACAAGGTCATCAACATCTAGCAAGAGGAATTCCTTCCATCCATGAACATTGCTGGGCTAGTTGAAGGCATATGTTTCCAGCTCCCTCCTGAGGGCATCCATCATTTCACCTACCCTGCGAGCCCAGGCTTTATCAGCACTGATATTTGGCAACACCGCGCTGCCTGAGATGCCCTTTTCCTCCAGCCTTTCAAGCATGGCCTTTTCCAGCGAAACCCGCTTCATGTCCAGGCTCTGCCGTGCCTCTTCCAGTGCCTTTCTCATGGGGCCTGTGTCAAGCCCCAAGACTTTTTCAAGAAGTTCAAAGATCGGCTCATTGTCTTCATCCATCTCAATCCTCGGCAGGGTTTCTTGCAGCAGCATTTTCTTGAGCCTGCCGGGATATTCCTTTTCCAAAGGAACCAGTTCTACCCTGAGCGACCCCAGATCAATGGCCCTGTAAGCATACTTCTGGACCAGGCCCTTTATCTTCCTGGTTGCCTCCTGCTCCTTGTAGGCTGCCCTTTCCTCGTCAGACATGGTGAGACCCTTGGTCTTCTCCATTATTATCTCAAGGGTGCTCTTGATTTCTCCCATGCTTCACGCCTCCTCTTTCAACTCCCTACCTTACCAGTTGCTTGGTTCTCTCCTCAACCCCTATTGTGGATCAAGTCAACCGTGTTGCCGCCTTATGGACCGAGCCGACCGTGTCGGTGGGCCATGGAACAAGCCGGAAGTGTCGGCAGCTTCCCAATCCCCCCTGCAGGAGCAATTCTCAGTTGCGATCTCGTCTTTCGGCCCTTGCCCCGGTTCAACGGTCCAGGCCCAAAGCCTCCATCACCCTGTCATGTAGAATGGGTCTGAATTCCTTTATCTTTTCATTGTTTCGTGTCGGATGGACCCTGTTTGTCAAGAGGATCACGATCACATCCTTTTCCAGGTCCACCCACAGGGAGGTGCCCGTGTAGCCCAGATGCCCCACACTGTTTTCCGAGAAATACCGCCCTGAGCTCGAGGCCTCTGGGGAAGGTGTGTCCCACCCAAGGGCCCAGGTACTACCGGTCACGATATCCTGCCGGCTGAAGAAGGCCCTTACCGTTTCAGAACTCAGGTAGTCTTCTCTGTTCCCGAAATAGTGCTCCCTGAGCATGCCCGCAATTCCATAGACCCCTTCGGCCGCACCGAACAGACCTGCGTGTCCGGAATAACCACCCAGGGCATAGGCATTCTCGTCATGCACCTCTCCCTGGATCACCCTGTTACGCCAGGGGCAGTACTCAGTCGCTGCAAAGTCACCCTTTCTTGCGGCCTTCAGGTTGTCTTCTGAGGCAAGAAAGATGCGCTCTAGCCTGAGCGGCTCGTAAAAGCTTTCCTTGACAAAGGTCCCCATGGCTTGCCCGGTGGCCTCTTCTATGGCCCATTCCAGGATCATGAAACCGAGGTCACTGTAAAGGCATCTGTCGCCCGGCCCGTAGGCGAGGGGAATAGACACAATCCGCTCTCTCAAGGCCTGCCTCCTTTTACGGGGTTGAAGGGCAACCAGATCCCTGTAAAAGGGCTCCCAGTCCTTAAGGCCGGCGCAATGATTCAGCAAAAACCGGGGGGTTATGCCTCTCTTGTCCTCGGGCAATGACTTCTTGATGACATCCCCAAGAGGCTCGTCCAGGTCCATCGCTCCCGAATCAACGATTTTCATGAGGGCCAGGGTCGTTGCGAGGGGTTTTGTCAGGGACGCAAGATCAAAGATCGTGTCCCTTTTCATAGGGGCGGGCCCTGGCTCGATCGAAAGACTGCCGACCACCTCTGTCAGGACAATCTCCTCCCCCTTTGACACGAGAAGCACGGCCCCAGGAAATACGCCCTCCCCTACCCCTTGTTCAAGGAGATCTCTCATTCTGCTCTCAATGTGAACCGTCATCTTTGTCCGGATCAATTCCCCTGAGGCCTGTAACGGATGATTCTTTTACTCGCCAGACCCAATAAGTCTCTGACGGAACTTCCTGATTCCGCTAAAAGGGCTTTCTCAATGATTGTATGATCATGGTGTCTATCAGAACGATTGGTTGTCCCTCCCCTTTCACTCCTACCCGCTCCCTTATCTTGAGAGCAATACCTGCATCTAAAGGCATGCCATAGTATTCAAAGAGTGATCGACAGAGATCTTCTGTGTCTTCGAATACCCACTTTGCATAAAACACCTCGGAACATTCGAGCATCAAGCCACTTTCTTTGATTGCCTTCTGGGCCACAATCGTTGCATGATCTTCATTCCGAACCACACCAAAGATTCTTTCAAGCTCCCCTTCATTTACGGGTTCGATCACTAAAATACGACCTTCATCTTTGAGCACTCTGCGTGCTTCGGCGAGGGCAGTTCTGCCCCCTTGATGATGGAGCGAGAGAGTAAAAATGACCAGATCAAAGGATTCCTCTGAGAACTCCAGTTTCTCACCGGAGCCGATCCGGAAGTCTGCCCCAGCGAGCCTCTCTCGAGCTTCTTCGATGCTCTTCCTGTCAGGATCAACGGCTATAATTTTCTTGGGCTTCCCGAGCATAAACGATGTGATACGCCCGTTCCCGCAACCAATCTCGAGAATCTCTTTTCCTTCCAGGTCAGCTACTTCCAGTATCTTCTCTGCTATTCTCTGATCACTATCTGTCTTCACGGCTCAGGGATTCAGGGACATCACTTTGCTCTTAGTCGCACGTGTGGTCTCTTTGTACAATTCCACGCGGGGCCTCCTGCTCGTCTCCCTTAAGACCTTCTCCCCGGCACCGGGGCTCTCCTTCCGAAAGCGATTTCGGAGCCAATTCCCCAATCAAGCTAAGGCCCCAAACACTCATGCCACACCTATAATACTCCACCAATAAAGATTAGAACCGCTGAGAACGTGAGTACGAAAGAACACAGCCTGAAGGGAAGGAATTTCACCTTAAATCCTGTAAAGACCGATACCATCGCCAGGGCAAGGAGCCCGGCAACGACAACTGCATAAGCAGCTCCAAGAAGTTCTCCTGATGGGCCAACATACGTCATCACGGCAACAAGGACGTCAATGAAGATGAGCGAGACGCCTCGGCAACATGGTTGCCTCACTCCAATGGCAATGGATTATCTCAGGTAGATGGGGTTGGAAAAGATCCAGGGCCGCCATCCAAAGAAGAACACGCGCTTGTACACCTCAACCCTGTAAACACCCTTCTCTTTGACCCTGTAGACCGCCTCCATGCCCTGCCACTGCTGAACGGGCATACCGTCCTTGATGAGCCTGATCTCCCCTTCCTCCGGGAGCTCTATAACGAGTTCTCCCGGATTAAAGGCCCCCTCTTCACCCATGAAGAGGTTTGAGCCGTCATCAGATATAAAATCAAACCTGAAACCCTTTGCCGGGCACAATCCGTCGTGGGCAATGAATAACCGCCCTTCCTTGATGGCCCTGTAAACCTCCTTCTTTGCCGGACCAAAATCCCTGGACATCCTTTGATAGAGGAGGACGTGAATGTTTATGGTGTTTAGGAGGAATTCATAGGGAAGTGGCCGGAAATTCAGGAACCCCCACTTGAAAAGCCCGCCATGGGCATCGGAGCCTCCAACCGCCGCTACCCTCCTTTCCCGGCACTGCTGGTCCCAAAAGGAAAGGGTCCTCCTGCTTGGGCCCTTTAGACACTGTTTTTTGAATGCCAGGAAGAAGAGTCCGTGAAAGGGGGTCCTTACTCGCTCCTTCCATCTGGAAGAGAACTCCCAGATGCTGATTCCCAGGTAATCCCTGACCGAGAGGTCTTTCCAGACGTAGGCCCTTGATTTTTCTCTGAAGGGCATGCCCTTCTCAAAAGGATGAGCGAGGATTCCGAATCCCCCCTGCTGATTCACCCGGTCAATCACCTCTTGTGGGCCGAGGCTGTCTCCCTTTACAATTTCCTTGATGTCAAAGGCAAGGTAGTGATGGGAAAGCCTGCCAATCTCCAGCCCAATCAAGACCAGGAGGTTGCCATAGAACCCCTCTTCTTCCAGGTTCAGGCGATCGAGCATGTAGTCGTGATCGTGGAAACATATGAAGTCAAGGCCCGCCTTGCTTGCCATTCCTGCTATTTCCGCGACATTGCTACTGCCGTCCGAATGTATAGAGTGGATGTGAATATTGCCTACATATTCATTTTCAAACATAGCTCATACCAACCGTCAACGCCTTCTTCCCGGGGGATTGCCCGGCCTGCCAACAGGCTTGCTCATTCGATTTGAGTGATGGCTTTTAGTCCGATCTGCATGGGCTTTACGAGCGCCAAGAGGTTGATAACCAAAACCATCACAAAAGATGGGACGACGAATAACCACTGGAGTAAGGTCAAGGGCTCGTCGTTGATTCTTGACTTAAAGACTATATAGACGGGTCCCGCTTCCAGGGCAATGATTATGGCAATAAATATAGCGCTAAAGATCATAAACATCAAACCCCCGAAACCCGTCGACACCTGGGAGATGTTCTCAAAATTGAACTTCGGGTAGAGGGCACCAAACCCTATGCCCAGGGCCACTATCCCAAAGACAGCAAAGAAGATCGTGATGGAGGAAAGAAGCATCATAAAGGCCGTCACGTTGAGGAGATAGTTTGTCAGGATAATCAGGGCCTCCGCAAGAAAGATCATTGGAAACAGGTAAAGCAGGAATTTCCCCCAGAGAAAACGCTTCAGAGACATGGGTGAAGAACAGATCAGCCAGAAGGCCTTGCCCTCTGAACTCACCGCTGGGAAAATGAATCGAACCGCAACGGCAGAAAGCACGAACCCGGCAAGACCCATGTTAAGAAAGGCGATCTCGTTCTGAAGGAAGTCGAGCCGGATAGGGCTCCTTTCCAGCGGAAGCACGCTGAAATTATAAAGATACACCACCACGAGGGCCCCGAGCAGTAGCAATTGGGTCCACTGGGTATTGTCACGGAAGAAGGTGCGGGCGTCCTTGTCTAGGATCGAAGCAAGGTCTGCCCTAACCGGTCTCCTGACAACACTCAAAAACAGGTCCAAAATCTTCCTCCCTCCCCGGCGCCGTTTGGCCTCCTGGGATTTGGAAAACCCTTTGAAATATATGGCACCAGCCGTCCAGATGTTGATGGCAGATATCGCAAGGGCAGTATTCCATGTTATGGCAATATTGAAGAGATATCCTTCCTTCTCCCCGCTGCTCAGGTGGGCCCAGAGGGCCTTGGTAATCCAATGGGTGGGCAGATAGGGTGAATCCGGTGACTTCAGGGCGGAGACGTATTGCATGACACTGAAGAAGGCATCCGGGTCAGCCAGCCTCTCGGGCCTTAAGAAGCGAAACATCAAGTAGAGGGCAACGGTAACAAATATCACCAGGAGCATGATAATGTCCTTTGTCCTCTGGGCAGGAAAGATGCTCACCATGATCATCGTGAAAAGGATCCCGATACCTGCGGCTATCACGGTCATTGCCAGGCCCATGTGGAGAACGGTAAGGTAGTATCCCGGACCTGGTCTGTACACTAAGGCATAGGCCATCATGATGGGGAGCCCGAATACCACAAGCATCCAGGAGCTGTCAACGATCGTAAAAATAGAACGGCTTGCAAAGACCTCCTTCAGGCTAGCGGGCGAGGAATGGCACAGTTCCAGGTCCATGGACAGGTAAAGGTTTGAGAGGGCAGTGATGATGTTGCTGAAGATCAAGAGGAAGAAGAAGGTCAAGAGCACCATGGCCAAGAGATGATGGGCAAGCATGTCTCCGATTACATCAACCGACCTGAAGTATATCAGCACCCGGGCGGATAGAAAGAACATGAGGCCCCAAAAGATCAGTCCGGTGAAGGCGACCACCAAGGTCCTCTTCTTTACGCCCCTCTTGTACCCTGAAAGGGAGTTCTTCAGGCTCAAAAGCCTAGGGCTAAGCAGTAGATAGAGATCTTTCATGGGCTATGGTCTTGCCTTCGGTGAGTTTCAGGAAGACGCTTTCCAGGTTCCCGTCAACGCCGGCCTTCCTCTTCAGGTCCTCGGGCTTCCCCGTTGCAATGATCTTTCCTGCCTGAATGATGGAGATCTCCTGGCACACCTCTTGTGCCACTTCAAGGGAATGCGTAGACATGAACACGGTCATCCCTTCTCGTGCGAGGTTGCGGAATATGTCTTTTACCAGTCTGGCTCCCTTGGGGTCAAGACCTACCATGGGTTCGTCAACGATCAGGACCTTGGGTCTATGCAAGAGGGCACCACACATTACCAGCCGCTGCTTCATACCGTGGGAATAACTCTCAATCAGCTCGTCGCGCCAATGAACAAGCTCGAAGAGCTCCAACAATTCCGTGATACGATCGTGAAAGGACGTCCCGTGATCGAGCTGGTAGAGACCCGCAAGGAACCGGAGGAACTCATCCCCTGTGAGCTTTTCATAGAGAAAGGGCCGGTCGGGGATGAATCCCGTGCAGTACTTTGCCCTGGAGGGCTCCTTTGCGAGGTCAATCCCGTTTATGTAGATCTTTCCCTCCGTGGGTTGAGATATCCCTGCCATCATCCTGATGGTGGTGGTTTTTCCCGCGCCGTTGGGGCCCAGGAACCCAAAGATCTGTCCGCCCCCTATATCCAGGGTGACATGGTCCACCGCACAGAAATTCCTGTAGTACTTTGTCAGGTTTACGAGTTTAATCATACTTATAATTCAAAATCCTGAGTTTAAGGTTTCCGATCAGCCTTGCAATCTCGACCTGTTTGTCCAAATTGCCTTCCAATAACTTGATGTGGGTCACGTCCACGGGCATCTGGTTCAAGGTTGCGTCCAGTGAGACCCACTTTCCGATATAAGCCTCGGTCCAGGCGTGGTAAAAGAATTTCTTCCTGGAATAGACCAGCCCTATGGAGATCCTGGCGGGAATACCTGCGGCCCTAAGGAGCCCGGTCAACAATGTGGCATGTTCGTTACAGTCACCCCGGCGCGTCCGCAGGACCTCGAGTGCACTCGGCACGGACACGACCGGCCTCTTCTCCAGGCTCCTGTAAACCCAGGCAAGAATCTTTCTTGTTACGGACAAGGGGTTCCGATCCCCTCCCGTTATCTCTGCCACCGCGTCTATGAGGGCTTGGTCATCGCTTTCAATGTTGAATTCAGGGTCCAAGTAGAGGTTCAGTTCTTCGGGATAATCCTCTCGTGGTAAGGAATAGGAAACAGGCAAGACCCTCTTCTCTTTGAAGATCTCGATGACGCCTCCTTGGAACCTCTGGCGCCCGTTTCCCCACAGGCGTGGATCGAGCAAAGTGGGATCAGATCCCTCCACCTCTATCTTAATGTAGGAGAGAGTTCCTGGGTCTGGCAAGGTCTTGTCAACCTTAATGGCCGTCAGCTCGTAGAGGTCCAGGTCCTCGGTGCTTTCAAGGTCAAGGGGTGCCAGAGCAGCGCTCGATTTGACGGTCGTCAATCCCATAAAACCTTCTTCCTTCAATACTTCCCCGTCCTCGTTAAGCCAAAAGGTGAGCTTCTTGCCCATCATCTCCGCTTCCAAACGAAAGGAATCATAGGTCATCCTTTTTAGCCTGATGGGTTCTTCCGCCACCACTCTGATAGAAACGTCTTTCTGGGACATGGAGGAAGGATCAAATAAGGGCAAGGAATAGGTGTCTCCAACCCTCATTGGCCTGGTCTTGAAGAAATGGGCGAGGCCAACCCCAATCACGGGCCTGACCTTCAAAGGGATCCTCATGCTTCTTTGTTCCCTGCCCTTTCCCGTCTTTATGACCAACTGGTCTCCTTCCACCTTGCCCGATACCTGGTAGCGGACAGCGCCGGAGGTCATTACGAAATAGAAGTCTTCCAATAGGAAATCCTTGTCTACCCTTGACTGGGTTAAGGTGTAGACTCCGTTTCCCTCCCCCATGAGATTCAGCCTCAAAAAGATTTCATCTTGAATAAAATAGCCCCCCTCAAATGGCTTGATAAGGCTAACAGAATACCCGACCTTCTGGTCTTTAAGATATATCTCCTTCCATTCCCTTTGGGCGGTCTTTATGTCGATTTCCTGGCTTGCAATCACCCTGCCGGGGATATCTTCGCTGTAATGGACCCTCTTTATGAGCAGGCCAATCATAAGGAGCCATGATAGGACAATGGCAACGCAGGTGCCGTCAAAAACTATCTTCTTTGTGCTCGGTAAAATCATCCTGAAAGATCCTGATTCCCGTGCTGACCTCTAAGCAGCCCCAATAGCGTCCGGTTAGAGTTATGCAGACACAGACCGTCGCCAAAGGCTTAATCAACACCATGATGCACGTGGCCTCTGGAAAAGACCTACCGTGCGGCCACAACCAACGGCTTTAGCTACTATTCGGTTTTGCAAAATCCTAATCGGACATCAGCGAAATAACCCCAATATTCTAGCAGAATTCCGGCACAAATTTCCAGGATAAGATGTCTTTGAAGATTCAAGGGGATATCATATGGGGCACCCGGCAGCAGGACAGGCTTCAAGGCCATTCCGCAGGAACCCGAAGATACATCAGGCAGGATTGGACTGGTTGGACAGCGGAGATTGGATGGCAAGATCAGGGCAAATACCCAAGTTTTTCGACCAGCTCTCGGGCGTTAGACAGGAGATTGTCCAACGAGCCCTCGGGCAGTCCGGCACCGTCCGCAACTTTCTCGGCAAAGCCTTTTTCCATTAAATCCCCCGGGGCATGGGCATCCGAATTCAACAGCAACTTGGCGCCGGCCTCTTGGGCCATTCTTGCCACATGACCATTAGTCAGACTATGCCCTGATCTTGCCGTCAGCTCAAGGTAAACACCCTTGTCAGCGGCCAAAGACGCCTCATCACGGGTAATAAAACCTGGATGGGCGATAATATCCGCGCCAGCCTTCAGACCTGCCAAGTTTGTTCCGGGGGCCACCGGTTCGACTATGCTCTCCCCATGGATGACCACAATCTGCGCACCGAGTTTCCTGGCCCTTTGCACCATGGGCCCAATGAGTTTCGGCGGGATGTGCGTAAGCTCGATTCCCGGAATCACCCTCAGTGCATAAACCTGGTTCAGTTCAGATGCGACCTTAATAATCCTCGGGATGATGAAATCCATGGTGGAAGAATCGGCGTGGTCGGTGATGGCCACGGCCTCATACGTCATGTGTTCCAATCTCCATGCCAGTTCTGAAGGGATCAGCTCTCCATCACTGAAAAGGGTATGGGTATGAAGGTCGATCATGGTATTTCACTCCAGGGGGCCCCGCGAGCGAGGGCGCGGTTTTCGGCCGATGGGGCTGCGAAAAAGAAGCCCGCGGTCCTTTTGAGCTTCTCTTCCTGGTGGTGGGAAAACCGTCAGGGGAGAACGTGCCAGCATCACGAGGAGAGGTCACATCTTGTATTTCCCGAAATCCTCGGGATTAAGTTTCTCGAGTATTTCCTGCCATTTCTTGCCCTGCTCGGACTTGTCTTCAGGCTCCGCCTGAAGGTCGATCTGGGAGGACTTTTGGATCACCTCTTCCGAGACAAAGATGGGGGCATCTGTCCTCAGGGACAGGGCAAGGGCATCACTGGGCCTGGCATCTATGGATATTTCCTTGCCTTTGTGATCAAAATAGATCAGTGCATAGTAGGTGTTATCCCGCAAGTCACAGACTTCCACCTTGTTGACCTTTATGTTTATCAGTCCCATGATATTCTTGAGCAGATCATGGGTCATGGGCCTGGAAAACTTTATGCCCTCGAGCTCACTGGCGATAGCGGTAGCCTCAAGTAATCCTATCCAAATGGGAAGGGTCCTCTCTCCATCTATTTCTTTCAGAATGACGATAGGGCTGTTCGTCAAAGGATCAACCGTCAATCCCGATATGACCATTGGCCTGTACATGGGTTACCTCCGGCGATTAGTTGTTACCGTTGGCTCCATTCTTAAATATCATTCCTGTTTTGTCAACATAACTTTATCATTTATTCAGGAGGGTAAGATGTCAATCAAGGACGGGGTTTCCGCTTCACAATAGCGAGCTCCGGGCTATTGCGGCGAGCACGAATAAAAAGCTTGATTTACCCCTCTGTTCTGTCTATCTATCCACTTATGGGAGGGTATCCTCTGGGATGAAAACTTCGAAAAAAGAAATCCATTACCCCTATGTCCTCGACTACAAGCCAGGTTTCTTCCTCAGCTGGTTTTTGTACCGGCTATTCAGGAGGGTTCAGTTAAACGAAAACATGACGGAAAACCTCAAGATGATGCACAAGGAAGGGACCGTGATCTACGCCATAAAGTATCGGGGAAAACTGGACTATCTGCTATACCACTATAATTTCCGCCGGCGCCGTTTGCCCTACCCCAAAATCGCCTTCGACCTCAACATGTCAGTGCTCTTGCCCCTCTCACAACTGGCAAAGGTCCTCTATTCTCAAGTCTCCGGATTGTTGAGATACGGGCGATTCCCAAGCCCCTACAAGACGGGTTTCTATAGAAGGGCCATTGAACAGGGCACCACATCCCTCATGTTCCTGGTGGACCCGAAACGCTTCATCAGGCATTTCCTCCACGCCGAAAAGGATCATCTGGAATTTCTCCTGGAGACCCAGCAGGAAATGGAGCGCCCCATCTATATTGTCCCTCAACTCATCCTCTATAAGAAGACCCCTGAAAGAGATCGCCCCGGTCTCACGGGCATACTTTTCGGATTCAAGGATGACCCGGGGATCATCAGAAAGACAGTCCTCTTTTTCAGGCATAACCGCCGCGCCTTTATCGATTTTGGCAGGCCTTTGGACCTCAAGACCTATCTTGCCAATCAACACCCTGAGAGGCCCCTCCCTGAAATGGCGGCAGAAATCAGGGAGATGCTCATCCAGAGTATTGACAACCAGAAGCGCGTCATCTTGGGTCCCATCGTGAAGTCCCGGCACCAACTCAAAGAGGCTGTCTTGATGGATCCCCAGATCAAGGGCAAGATCGAAAGCATGGCCGCTGGTGACAGGAAGCACCTCAAGCAACTGAGAAAAAGGGCCGGTGACTATTTTGACGAAATTGCTGCAGACTACAATATCACCTATGTGCAATTCTTCCACATGGCCCTCACCTGGTTTTGGAAGAGGCTCTTCGAGGGTATAGACGTGGACAGGTCTGCCCTTGCCCGGGTGAGGGAGTCGGCGAGGCAAGGGACCCTGATCTACGTCCCATCCCACAAGAGCCATATTGATTACCTCATACTGAACTATGTCCTCTATGACAACCACATGCACACGCCCAGGATCGCCGCGGGGAAGAATCTCGCCTTTTGGCCTGTGGGACATATATTTCGAAAGTCAGGGGCGTTCTTCATCCGCAGGTCGTTCCAAAGGGCAAAGCTTTATCTGGAGGTATTCAACCGGTATATCAAGACCCTTATTGGAGAGGGATATCCCATAGAATTCTTCATAGAAGGCGGAAGGAGCCGGAACGGGAAGCTGGTGCTCCCCAAGACAGGGTTTCTCTCTATCCTTCTTCAGGCTCACAGTGAAGGGTACTGCAAGGACCTGATCTTTGTTCCCACATCCATCATCTACGATAGGGTCATGGAGGAAAGCGCCTACGTGAAGGAGATGAGTGGGGGAGCCAAGACCCAGGAAAGCTTCAGGCAGGTCATCAAAGCCCGGCGCTTCCTTAAGAAAAAATACGGAAGAATCTATATTCGCTTCAACGAGCCCCTGTCCCTGAATGATTATGTTTCCAAGACAAATGGCTCCCTCAAGGAAATGTCTCACCGTCTGGCCTTCGACCTCGTGAAGGCCATAAATGATGTATCCCTGGTGGTTCCCCTTTCCCTTGTTGCCACGGCGATCCTTGCCAACCACCGAAGGGGTTTCCATTTCCATGAACTGGAAGGGACCGCACAGATACTCCTGGATTTCCTGAAGAGGATCGGCGCGCCTGTCGCAGACAGCCTCAATGATCTCTCCAAGTCCTTACGGGAAACCCTCTCTCTCCTCGTTTCATGGAAGGTGGTTGAGTCCCTGGAAGACGTTAACGGCCAGGAGGATACATTCTATTTCGTGGATGATGAAAAGAAGATGGAGCTGGAATATTATAAGAACTGCATCATACACTTCTTCATTCCCAATTCCCTCATAGCAGTGTCGCTCTTGACGGGCACGGAAGAGGAAAAAGACCTCGCTTCTATCGTATCTGACTATGCCTTGCTGAGATACCTCCTGCAAAATGAATTCCTCTTCGATGAGACAGAAGAATTGGAGGCGAATGTCTCTTCCCTCCTGCAATACTTCCTGGAATCGTCTTTGGTGGCAGAATCGGGGAACCAGAGCTTTCGAATTACCAAACTCGGTTTTGATCGCCTGCCCATGTGGGCCGCCCTTGCAAAGACCTACCTGGAATCCTATTGGATTGCCTTTCGATCCGTCAGCAAATACAAGGACGGGAAGGGCAAGAAATCCGAACTACTGAAGCATATGGGATACCTGGGCAAGAGGTTCTACAAGCTGGGGCTTATTGAGGACATCGGGGCCCTATCTCAGATCAACTTCACCAATGCTATGAGTTTCATCAATACGCACATCCTCAAGGCACAAGATACAGAGACAGGAGGCCCCGAAGGCCCTGATAGGGTGCTGGAGCTGAGTCAAAAGCTCTACGAATTCTCCCATTACGGTCCCTGACAAGGGCCTCCATGCCTTCGACTGCTTGATAGCGACCGTTCCCCTCATACAAAATCGTATTCCGCCTCCTTGAGTTTTGCATGGGCCGCGGCCAACCTTGCAATGGGGACCCTGAGGGGTGAGCAGGATACATAGGTCAAATCGATGTGATGGCAGAACCGGATAGCATCCGGATGACCTCCGTGCTCGCCACAGATCCCTATCTTCATGTCGGGCCGGGTCTTCCTGGCCCATTCGACCGTAATCATCATCAGGCGCCCCACCCCTTTTATGTCAAGAATTTCGAAGGGATTGTGTTGCAGTATCCCTCTTTCATTATACAGGGGAAGGAACTTGTTTTCCGCGTCTTCCCTTGAAAAGGAGAAGGTCGCCTGGGTGAGGTCATTGGTCCCGAAGGACAAGAATTCCGCGAGTTCGGCAATGCGCCCCGCCCTCATACAGGCCCTGACGACCTCAATCATAGTCCCGAACTTGTAGGGTACATCAATGTTGTACTTCTTGGTGACCTCCTGTTGGATGTCCTTTACATACCTGTAGACCCATTTGAGTTCCTGGAGGGTGCATACTTGCGGCACCATGATCTCCGGGAGCACCCTCACCCCTTCCTTCATGGATTCGGCAGCCGCTTCCAGTATGGCCCTGATCTGCATAGAATAGATTTCAGGATAAGTGATCCCCAGGCGCACGCCCCTGTGACCCAGCATAGGATTAGTCTCTGCCAGGGCCTTCACCTTTTGCAGCATCGCCTCTTTCTCAGAGATAAGCCCTTCGGCGGCCCCCCTGTCCTTCAGTTCCGCCAGGCCCTCAATGATCACTTCCAGATTCGGCCCGTAACGCCTGTGGAGTTCCGGGTCGAGCATTTTCAAGGTATCAGGCAGATCGGTCATTTCATGTATGGTCTTTTTGAATTCCCTGAGGTGCTCGATCTCATACAACAGTTCTTCCTCCGAGGGAAGGAACTCATGGATAGGGGGATCCAGGAGCCTAACGGTGACGGGAAGCCCGTCCATGATCTGGAAGATCTCCTTGAAGTCCTGCTTTTGAAAGGGAAGCAGCCTATCCAGGGCGGCCTGTCTCTCTTCCCTGTCCTCCGCCAGGATCATTTCCTGCACAATGGGTAACCTGTCCTGCTGGTTGAACATCCTCTCGGTTCTGCATAACCCGATGCCGACCGCACCGTATTTCCTGGCCTTTGCCGCTCCGTCGGGTGTGTCCGCATTGGCCATCACCTTGAGCCTGCTGATGTCATCGGTCCATTCCAGCAGGGTGAGAAGGTCATCCACGAACTCGGGTTCCAGGGTGGGAACCACTCCTTCATAGACGTTCCCGGTACTGCCATCGATCGTAATCACGTCTCCTTCTTTGAGTATCTTCCCGCGAACCTGGGCTTCCTTGGCAGAATAGTCTATGACTAGATCCTCGCACCCGGAGACGCAGGGTTTTCCCATGCTCCTTGCGACCACTGCCGCATGGGAGGTCTTGCCACCCCTGCTGGTCAAGATGCCCTGGGAGGCGAAAAAGCCATGGATGTCTTCAGGCTTGGTCTCTTCCCTGACCAGGATGATCTTCTCCCCCAGCTTGGCCTTGCTCTCGGCCCGGTCCGCATTGAACACGATCATGCCCGAGGCGGCCCCGGGAGACGCCGGGATACCGCTGGAGAGGACTTCCACGCTTGCATTGGGGTCCAGTCGCGGGTGGAGAAGCTGTGTGAGCATGTCGGGAGCGATCCTCAAGATTGCCTCTTCCTCTGATATCAACCCTTCGTTGACCATATCTATGGACGTCTTGATGAATGCGGATGCATTCATTTTGCCGTTTCTGGTCTGAAGGCAGTAGAGCTTGCCCTTTTCAATGGTAAACTCGAAATCCTGGACCTCCCTGTAATGACTCTCAAGGGTATGCCGTAGATCCTCAAGCTCCTTGTAGGCATTGGGCATGTCCTTTCGAAGTTCCCTCATGGGCTTCGGGGTCCTGATGCCCGCGACAACGTCTTCACCCTGGGCATTGATCATATATTCCCCGAAGAGCCTGTTTTCGCCCGTGGCAGGATCTCTGGTAAAGGCGACACCGGTCGCGCAGTCCTCTCCCATATTCCCGAAGACCATGGTGCACACGTTGACAGCGGTCCCGTTCGCCATCTCAGGGGTGATGTTGAATTCCCGGCGATAATCCACGGCCCGCTTGCCCATCCACGATTTGAATACGGCCTCCACGGCCATCTCCAGTTGAACATAGGGATCATCCGGGAAGGGCTTCTTGGTCTTCTCCTGTACCAGGTTCAGAAACTTTTCGCACACCTCCTCCAGGGCCTTTTCATTGAGATCCACGTCCTCCTTTGCCTTGTGTTTCTCTTTCACAGCTGAGAAGATCCTGTCGAAATCCTCATCCTTCATTCCCATGGCCACGGTGCCGAATAGCTGAATAAATCGCCTGTAGGCGTCATAGGCGAACCGCTTGTTTCTTGTCTTCTTCATGAGTCCGCTCAAGGTATCCTTGTTCAGCCCGAGGTTTAGAATGGTGTCCATCATCCCGGGCATCGAGATGGCAGCACCTGACCTGACTGAGACCAGCAAGGGGTTTTCCGGGTCTCCAAAACCCTTACCGGCCTTTTTTTCCAATCGGGTCATGGCATCTTTGATCTCGCCCAAGATCTCGGGTGCTAGCCCCTTCTTGTTCTGGGAAAGGTATGCCAGGCATGCTTCCGTCGAAATCACGAACCCCGGGGGTACCGGGAGCCCTATCTGAGTCATCTCGCACAGGTTTGCCCCCTTGCCACCCAGCAGCTTCTTGTTCTTTCCATCTCCTTCTTCAAATGAAAACACGTACTTCTTGTCCTCGGATTTCATTTCATTCTCTCCCTCCAGTTTTTCTCATTCTCATGTATTCGAACAGATAGGCCAGCCCCAGCATCAGGCCCGCCAAGGCGAAGACCTTGATGGGCGGGGTCCGGCCGAAGAAAAATCGCGTCAATAAAAAAGCTATGACAATTGAGAGGCTCACTCTCAACAGGAATACCAAGCCAGTCTCCTCCCTGCCCATCGGTCGACCCGGCGGGTCTCTGTCTAGGGCCCGCAAAACAAACTTCAAATATTACTCTAATGCGGAGGAAATTACCAGGAAGAAATTTCAGGATTGCTTTTTGAAGGGAACCACTTTGCCGGGCTTGTCTTTCCTCTTGCCTCCCGTGTCCTCGCCGCACGCCTTTCCAGGCGAAGGCGGAGGAGGCATCCTCTTTACCTTCTCGATTCTCATGGCCTGTCCCCCCATGGTAAAACCAACCCCGTTGATATATTCTTCCCGCAAGATCCAGGTCACGGGCTGGGCAGGCATGGTCAGCAGCAGGAGAGAGACCCTGTACCAGTCCCTTTTCACATCCGGTTCAATGGCCTCGACACGAGCATAGACCGCTGGTTTTTCCTGGTAATAAACCAGGACCACGTCGCCTTCCAGTGTCTTGGTTTCCGTCTTCTCCATAGATATACGCCCAATATAGATTCTTCGCCTGAATCCACCATCAATGGCTATTGCAAATACATCCTCTTCGAGCTATTCGCTGTCCTTGATAACACTGCCCGGGTCTGTGCGCAACCTCTCCAGCTTGTTCTCGAAATCACTCCCCAGCTCAACCCCCATTTGCCGGGCCCTCTTCTTCGCGGTCAAGCCTATGTTCCTCGTATCTCTGTAAAAGGAGTCGCTCTTTGGGGCGTTTGGATCAAAATCCTCAAGCCGGGCCTGCTCGGAAACATGATAGACCACCCTTGAAATAAGTCTCTTCAAGTTCGAGCCATTGCAGTGGGGGCATCTCACAGAATTCTCTTCATTTCCATTCATAACAAGGATCTGAAATTGTCCCCGGCATCCAAGACACTCATATTCGTAGATAGGCATATTTGACCTCTCAGGATCGTAGTGCGAGACCAACCAGCTCGAATCCCCTAGTAGAACCTCTCCCTGTAATTCCTGCAGACATAATTGGGCGGGGTTGGATATGCCCTTTCAGGCCAAGGCCTTTCATCCCCCTCCTTGTCCGTATAGATACAGACGTTTGAGAGAGCGCTCCTCAAAAGGGCCGGCTCATTATCCCCTTTGGCGACATAATACTTGCAGTTCCAGCAACAGTCCTTTGCCACGACGCCCTCACTCCCTCTGTCCTGTTCCACGAGCCGATATCTTGAAGGATTCTTGGGCTCTCCCGGGCCAAATCTTAATCTCTTTTTCAAGGATAATCAATAGGTATGCACAACGAATAATTGCGTCATCAAAAGATATTTTCCCTTGACTTTCCGGCTGATATGTTAAATATTTCACAAGTCGATTTCAGGGGGTGCAATTTTTCGAGGATTTCCCGGTTTGTCACCCCGTTTGAGCCAGACTTGGAGCCTATTTTCTGCCGTCCCCTCTTTCAAGGGGACAACAACGTTTGGCCATTGCAACGACGATTCGTGCGAGGCTGAATTTGATCATATCATCTAGCAGCATACTTTTTGTCCCAGATTGTTTGCGGTTTTTCTATCACATATTGGGAGATGTATAATCCATGTCCAAGAATTCAATAACCGGGTCAGTACTGGTGATAGGCGCTGGAATAGCCGGGATCCAGGCTTCTCTGGATCTGGCAGAATCAGGCTACCTCGTTTATCTTGTCGAGAAGGGAGCTGCAATAGGGGGGGTGATGTCCCAACTGGACAAGACCTTTCCCACAAACGACTGTTCCATGTGAATTATCTCTCCCAAACTGGTCGAGGTCGGCCGGCACCTGAATATCGAGCTCCTCACCCTTTCTGAAGTATTGTCAATCGAGGGCCAGGAAGGGGATTTCAATGTGTCAATCAGGAGATCTCCACGTTTTGTCGATATGGAGACATGCATTGGCTGCGGTACCTGCGCTGAAAAATGTCCTGCCAAGGTGGAGAACGAGTATGACATGGGCCTGTCCAAGAGAAAGGCCATCTATGTCCCCTACCCCCAGGCAGTGCCTCTGAAGTATGCCATTGACCGTGATCACTGTATATACTTCAAGAAGGGCAAGTGCCGAGCATGCGAGAAGTTTTGTCCCACTAATGCCATAAATTTCGATGACGCCGAGGAAGTGTTTGCCCTCAACGTAGGGGCAGTGGTCTTCACCGCGGGTCTACAGACCTTCGATCCTTCTCCCCTGAAAACGTACCTCTACGGAAAGAACCCCAACGTGTTGACCAGCCTTGAGTTCGAAAGGATCCTCTCTGCAGGGGGCCCCACGGCGGGCCATGTAATCCGACCATCGGACGGCAAGACACCCGGGAAGATAGCCTGGCTTCAATGTGTGGGTTCCAGGGACGTGAATCAGTGCAACAACGCCTACTGTTCCTCGGTCTGTTGCATGTATGCCATCAAGGAGGCCTCCATAGCCACAGAGCACATCGGCGGCGGACTCCAAACCACCATATTCTTCATAGATATCAGGACGCCCGGAAAGGATTTCGAAAAATACTACGAGCGCGCAAAGGCGCAGGGGATCAGGTTTGTCCGCTCAAAGGTGCACACCATGGCAGAAGGCGACACGCCGGGGTCTATCCGCCTCAAGTACGCCTCCGAGTCGGGCGAGTTGATCGAGGAAACCTTTGACATGGTCGTCCTCTCGGTGGGCATGGAACCTTCCTCATCGGCTGTGAGGACAGCGGAAGCGCTCGACCTTCAACTCAATGAATACCGGTTTGTCCAGACCAGCGATACCGCGTCGGTGGCAACCTCAAGGCCGGGAATGTACGTGGCCGGTGCGATACAGGGATGCAAGGATATTCCCCAGTCCGTCATGGAAGCGAGCGCGGCTGCCTGCGCCGCAGGCACTGCCCTTTCCCCGGGCCGAGGTACCCTGGTCAGGGAGAAGGAATTTCCAGAAGAAAGGGCCGTGGATGCTGAAAGGCCCAGGATAGGGGTCTTTGTCTGCAATTGCGGAACAAATATTGGCGGGTTTGCGGACGTCCCCTCCATCGTGGAATATGCGAAAACCCTGCCTAACGTCGTATGCGTTGAGGAAAATCTTTTTACCTGCAGCCAGGATACCCAGGAGAAGATCGTAGAGTTGATAAGGGAACATTCTTTGAACCGGATCGTAGTTGCTGCATGCACACCGCGCACCCACGAACCGCTCTTTCAGGAAACAATACGCAATGCGGGCCTCAACCCGTACTTATTCGAGATGGCAAATATCAGAAATCAGTGCACCTGGGTGCACTCAAACAGCAGAGAAGAAGCCACGGAAAAATCAAAAGATCTCGTAAGAATGGCGGTTGCAAGGGCCTCCTTGCTGGAACCTATAGCGAAGATCGACGTTGAGGTCAATAAGTCGGCCCTTGTCATCGGCGGAGGGGTAGCAGGCATGACAGCGGCACTGGGACTTGCGGACCAGGGTTTTCCCTGTACCATCCTCGAAAAATCCTCTGTGCTGGGAGGCTCTGCCAGGGAGGTGACAGAAACATGGAAGGGAACGGACATCCAGGAGTATCTCGCCGGCCTCATTGAAAGGGTCCAGAAGCACCCTAATATCAAGGTCATGCTCAATGCCCAACCCATAGAGGCGTCCGGTTTTGTTGGTAATTTCGAAACTACTATTTCAATGGGCGAAGCCACGGAGATCGTTCGACACGGTGCCGTCATAGTGGCAACGGGAGGAAGGGCCACAGAGACAGAGGAATATCTTTACGGCAGGAGCCCGAGGGTCACCAAGTGGCATGAAATAGAATCTAAAGTAGATGACCTCAAGGACTTTCGGAGCGCTGTCTTTATTCAATGCGTAGGCTCCAGGGACGAGACAAGGCCCTATTGCTCCAGGATTTGTTGTACCACCTCTGTGTCGCAGGCCACAAGGCTCAAAGAACGGTATCCGCAAGCGGATATCTTTATCCTATATCGAGACATGAGGACCTTTGGCGAAAGAGAACTCCTTTACAGAAAGGCCCGCGAAAAAGGGGTGATCTTCGTCAGATATGCCCGTGAGCATAAGCCGAGGGTCTCAGAAACTGAAGACGGGCTGGAGGTGGTCGTATTCGATCCGGTCATCCAGCGCGAGATCGCCATCAGGGCGGACCTTGTGAATCTCGCAACAGCAATTGCACCCAATGAAACTCATGATATTTCCGCCTTTTATAAGCTGCCCTTGAACGAGGAGGGATTCTTCATGGAGGCCCACGCCAAACTTAGGCCAGTGGACTTTGCCTCTGAAGGGATATTCCTCTGCGGTCTTGCCCATTACCCCAAGCCTCTCGATGAAAGCATCTCTCAGGCCCTTGCTGCCGCCGGCAGGGCCGCGACGGTTCTTTCAAAGGACTCTATAGCGGTGTCACCCCTGGTGTCCAGGGTCGACCAGGAAAAATGCATAGGTTGTGGCCTGTGTGAAGAGGTCTGCAGCTTTGGGGCCATAACCCTGGAAGAAGTTGAAGGTAAGGGACTGCGGGCCAAAAACATTTCCGCCTCGTGCAAGGGCTGTGGTCTTTGTGCTGCAAGCTGTCCGCAGCATGCCATAGAGATGCTGCATTTCAAGGACGAGCAGATACTGGCATCGCTTTCTGCGGTTGCTTGAGCAGCAACCTTAGCTATGCCAAATGGGGCAGTTATATGATTGAACGAGGCACCAGGTTCTTTTTTCCAGAAGGCCTGTAAAGAGCTGTGCCCGTGCCATCAACATTTTCTTGAGGTGTAAGATATGTCGGATTACGAACCAAAAATCCTCGCCTTTCTGTGCAATTGGTGCGCCTATGCCGGTGCGGATCTCGCCGGTGTTTCCAGGCTGCAATACCCGGCAAACCTAAGGCCGGTTCGAGTCATGTGCTCCGGACGGGTCGACCCGGTTTTCATTATCAGGGCCCTTAAGGAAGGCTGGGACGGCGTGCTGGTCAGCGGGTGACATATCGGTGATTGTCATTACCTGGATGGTAATGTTCAGGCTGAAAAGAAGATCCGCTTAACACGACAACTTCTCAACCTCGCAGGAATCGACCAGGGAAGACTGCACCTCGAATGGGTCTCTTCGGCGGAGGCGCAACGGTTCGCTCAAATCGCTTCGACGATAGTAGAGACTATAAAAGGCCTTGACCCTATGGACAAGGAATCGCTCGGGCTCCAACTGGAGGCCTGCGAAATGACACTTAACAGCGAAAATGTCAGATGGCTGGTCGGCAAAGAATTGAAGATCACCTCTCAGGGTGATGTGTACGGCCGTAACTGGGACGTGGAACGATATGAGTCCCTTTTGGATGTACACCTGGAGAGGGAATACCATAAGAGCCTTATATATCTCTCTGTAAAGGAGGGCTGTGAATCAGTCAGAGAAATCAGCATGAGGACGGGACTTGATCTGCAGCGAATCTCATACCTCCTCGCTGACTTAGAGAAGGCAAACAGGATTGAATTCACAGGGATGAAGGAGAGAAGGGCTATCTTCGCTGCCCTATGATGAGGAGAAACCATGGGATCAAAGAAACATAACAGCAAGAGCGGATCGGTCATGGTCGTGGGTGCCGGAATCGCCGGCATGCAGGCATCACTGGATCTCGCGGCTTCCGAGTATTACGTCCACTTGGTGGAAAAATCGCCGACCATAGGCGGCCTGATGGCCCGCCTCGACAAGACCTTTCCGACCAACGATTGCACCATGTGAATCATCTCGCCCAAACTGGTCGAGGTCGGCCGGAACATAAACATAAACCTGATCACCAACAGCGAGATAGAGCGCGTCGATGGAGAGCCGGGCAATTTCACCGTGACGTTGGCCAAGCACCCCAGGTATATTGACCCGGACAAGTGCACGGGTTGCGGAGATTGCGCCAGGCACTGCCCTGTTGCCGCAGTCAACGAGATCAACAAAGGGCTGGACGACAGGAAGGCCACGTATATCGAGTATGCCCAGGCAGTCCCCCTGGCCTACGCCATTGACACGGACGCGTGCGTGGGCTGCGGGCTGTGCGAAAATATGTGCCTTGCTAAGGCAATAAAGTATGACGAAAAGGAGGAAAAGACCCAGATCAACGTGGGGTCCATCATATTATCCCCGGGTACCCAGGGTTTTGATCCCTCTGCCCTGGAACCCTATGGATACGGCAAGTTTGCCAACGTGGTGACCAGTGAAGGATTCGAAAGGATCCTTGCTGCGGGAGGCCCCTATTTCGGGCATGTCATGCGCCCCCTTGACAGGGAAGAGCCCCGCAGCATTGCCTGGATTCAGTGTGTGGGTTCCAGGGACCGCAACCTCTGCGGAAACGGCTACTGCTCCTCTGTCTGTTGCATGTATGCGGTCAAAGAAGCTATGATAGCCAAGGAACATATCCACGGTGACCTCGATACGGCAATCTTTTACATGGACATGCGCACCTTTGGCAAGGACTACGAGAAGTACCTTCTCCGGGCCCGAGACAGGGAAGGAATCCGTTTCATAAGATCAAGGGTCCATACCATCACCGAGATCCCCGAAACAGGTGACCTCAGGTTGACCTATGTGGAAGAATCCGGCGACCTTAGGGAAGAGATATTCTCTATGGTTGTACTCTCGGTGGGGCTCACGATCCCTGATTCTGCCATTGAACTTGCAAAACGCCTTGGAATAGAGCTCAATCACTACAACTTCGTGTCCACCAGCCAATTTGCCCCTGTTTGCACGTCTCGTCCGGGCATATACACCTGCGGCGTCTTCCAGGGGCCAAAGGATATTCCGGGTTCGGTTACAGAGGCCTCCGCCGCAGCCTGCCTGGCCGGTGCAGACCTTGCAGTTGCCAGGGGAAAAGACACCGTAAAGATCCAACTCCCGGAAGAACGAGATGTCTCCAAGGAAGAACCTAGAATCGGCGTGTTTGTCTGCAACTGCGGGATCAATATCGGAGGCATAGTGGATGTCACGGCCGTTCAGGATTATGCCTCCAATCTCCCCGGAGTGGTGTACTCCGACCAGAACCTGTTCACTTGCAGTCAGGATACCCAGGAAAAGATCAAGGAAAAGATCAAGGAGCACGCTCTGAACAGGGTAGTCGTCGCTTCATGCAGCCCCAAGACCCATGAGCCCCTGTTCAGGGAAACATTGGAGGCCTGCGGGCTGAACAAGTATCTCTTTGAAATGGCCAACATAAGAAACCAGGACTCATGGGTGCACTCCAAGTCGCCAGAGCTTGCCACACAAAAGGCAAAGGACCTCGTGCGCATGGCAGTGGCCAAGGCAGCGACCCTTAAGCCCCTCAAAGAAAAAGTTATAACGGTCACCGAGCGAGCCCTTGTAATCGGCGGAGGGGTGGCTGGGATGAATGCTGCGTTGAGCCTTGCAAGGCAGGGTTTCGATGTTGCACTGGCTGAAAAGGAGCAAGAATTAGGCGGCTTTTCCAGGAAACTCCACAGGACCATAGATGGAAGTGACGTCGCGTCCTACCTTGAACAGCTCAGCCATGACATAGGAGCAAATGAAAAGATCGAGGTATTCACCGGCGCGCGAATAGAGGAGTTTAGTGGATACAAGGGCAATTTCAAGACCAGAATTAGTGTCGGGGCATCCAATGAAGAGCACATCATTGAGCACGGCGTAATCATCGTGGCTACGGGAGCGAAGGAGTACCGTCCTTCGGAATATCTTTACGGCCAAGACCAAAGGGTCATGACCCAGGTCGAGTTTTCCGATATGCTCGAAAGAAACAATGCCCTCGAAGGGGCCGGGACAGTGGCCATGATCCAGTGTGTGGGGTCTCGAAACGATGAATATCCCGAATGTTCCCGCATCTGTTGCCAAGGGGCAATCAAGAACGCACTCCATATCAAGGAACTCTATCCTGACCTTCAAGTCTACGTACTCTACCGGGATATCAGGACTTACGGCTTTCTTGAGGACTACTACACACAGGCACGAGAAAAGGGAGTCGTATTTATACGATACGATGCTGATTCTCCCCCGGACGTGAAGGCTGAACCTGATAGCCTGGTCATAAATGTGAAGGATCATATACTCAAAAGAGATGTCCAGATCAGGGCGGACTGGTTGGTGCTCAGTGCCGGAATGAGGGCCGAAGACACCTCCGAATTGAGCGGCATCATGAAACTCAACCGTAACCCCGAAGGTTATTTCATGGAGGCCCACGTAAAGCTCCGCCCCGTTGATATGCCCGGGGAGGGAATATTCCTCTGTGGTACGGCCCACGGCCCAAAACTGATATCAGAAGCCATCTCTCAGGCCCAGGCTGCGGCCTCCAGGGCGACCACTTTCCTGGCGCAGCCCGAGATCAGGCTTTCCGCAATCACCGCACATGTGAACACAGATCACTGCATAAGGTGTCTTACCTGTGTTCGTTCCTGTCCTTTTGGCGTGCCTGTTTTCGACAAGGATGACCGTGTTATTGTCATTGACGAGGCCCTGTGCCATGGCTGCGGAGTGTGCGCCGGCGTGTGCCCCAGAGAAGCAATACAGTTGAACTTTTTCGAAGACGATCAGATTATTTGCGAGATTGATGCCTTACTGGCGGAGGGGATGTAATGGCCGAATTCGAACCAACTATCATAGCCTTTTGTTGCGAGTATTGAGGATATTCTGCGGCGGACCTGGCAGGTTCCATGCGTCTTCAGTATCCCTCCAATATCAAAATCATCAGGGTTCCCTGTACCGGTAAAGTCGATATCATTCACCTGCTGAGAGCCTTCCAGAAGGGTGCGGATGGTGTCTATGTTGTCGGCTGCCTGGAGGGAACGTGCCATTACAATGAAGGAAATTTGAGGGCCAAAGAGAGGGTAAATCGCACCAAAGGGCTCTTGGAAGAGATCGGCATGGAGGGAGACAGGGTCAGGATGTACAACCTATCTTCCGCCGAAGGACCAACATTCGCTGCCTATGCCAGAGAAATGACCGAACATATCAAGAAGCTCGGACCCAATCCTCTCAAAAGACACTCGAAGGCGGGTAGTTGAAGATTCGCATGAACATGTGTCTTTGGGGGCCCCTCGGCCCTTGAAGGGGGGAGGCATACTTTCAGCGAAATGAGGAAACAGGAGGGTTTATGATAATTGCTAAAAGGAAACCCATAGAAGAGATCAAGGACATGATAAAGGATTACAAGAAGATTTTGACCCTGGGGTGTGGGACTTGCGTTGCCGTGTGCCTTGCAGGGGGTGAGAAGGAGGTGGATGTCCTCAACGCACAGCTCGATATGGCAAGGAGGCTTGAAGACAATCCCCTTGAACTTGGGGCCTATACCCCGGAAAGGCAGTGTGACAGGGAGTACCTGGAGGAGCTGGACGAGATTGTTGGAGATTTTGAGGCTATTCTGTCCTTGGCCTGCGGGGCCGGAGTCCAATTCGTGGCTGAAAGATATCCTGACAAACCCGTGTTTCCTGCTGTGGACACCACGTTTATCGGTGTCAACCAAGACGTGGGCTGGTACGAGGAGAGATGCCGCTCCTGCAGTAGTTGCGTCCTCGGGTTGACGGGTGGGATTTGTCCGGTGACCATGTGCGCCAAGGGGCTTTTCAACGGGCCCTGTGGGGGCACCAACAATGGCATGTGCGAGGTCAGCAAAGAGCAACCCTGCGCGTGGCACATGATTTACGAGCGCCTCCAAAAACAGGGGCGCTTGGATTGTATAAAGAAAATAAGTCCTCTTCCCGAATGGCAAAACCAGGTCCCCCGGACAGTCGTGCAGCCCGGATACAGTAAGTCCGGCGAAAAAGCCGAGACGGAAGAGGCTTGATCTTCTCTCGAAACACTCATTCGTCTGGGCTTTCATTTGGAGAATCTCGCCTTCACCACTGGTGCACCATGACAACTAACACGGTCGTTTCAGATAACCGCTTCATTTGAGGGGTTCATATTATGGAAGATGAAAAGGAATTCAAATCGGGAAGCAATCTGGAAAAGGTATTGAAATCCGGTCACTTTGCCTTCACCGGTGAACTCGGACCTCCAAGGGGCACGAATACCGAGGTTGTAACCAAGAAGGCAGAATACTTGAAGGGAAAGGTCGATGCCGTAAACATAACCGATAATCAGACTGCAGTGGTTCGCATGGCCAGTTGGGCTGCCTGCCTTATCCTGATCCAGAAAGGGTTGGAGCCCAATTACCAGGTTGTTTGCCGGGATCGTAACCGCCTGGCCATTCAGAGTGATATCCTGGGGGCATATGCCCACGGCATTAAGAACATCCTGTGCCTTTCCGGTGACCACCCCAAGTTCGGAGACCACCCCAATGCCAAGGGAGTATTCGATATCGACTCCATTCATCTCCTCAGCGTAGTAAAACGAATGCGTGATGAAGGGAAATTCATAAGTGGATCAGACCTGGACGGTCCTCCAAAGATGTTCATAGGTGCGGCATGCAACCCCTTTGCGGAACCGCACGAGTGGAGAGTACATCGTCTGGCGAAAAAGGTACAGGCCGGGGCTGATTTTATCCAGACCCAGTGCATCTATAATATGGAACGCTTTAGGGAGTTTATGAAACGGGTTGTGGACATGGGACTCCACGAAAAATGCTATATCCTTGCAGGGGTAACTCCCATGAAGAGCGTCGGTATGGCCCAGTACATGGCAAAATCCGTGCCGGGGATGGATGTTCCAGAAAGCCTGATCAAGAGGTTAAGGGATGCCGGGAAAGGTAAAGTCGCTGAAGAGGGCATCAAATTTGCCGTTGAACAGATAGAAGAATTCAAACAGATGGAGGGAGTAGCAGGAGTGCACCTCATGGCCATTGAATGGGAACACAGGGTACCGGAGATTGCCGAACGAGCGGGTGTGCTGCCAAGACCCGAACTTTAGTCCCTGATGTGCCAGGCGAGACAGCCTAAACTCAACCCTATTTCCAACCTACGACCCACACCTTGAATGAGAAGGCTACCTGCCCTCTGTGCCAATTTCTTCCCCGACGGGCAGGGGAGCCGGTAGATCACGTCTGCCGGGCGAAGCAGCTGAGGTTCCCACGTCCTGTTGCTCCCAGGGGGATGAGTGGCTTTTTTCCTTGAATTTTCTTTGAAATTTCCATTATGATTTCTTGTGTTATTATGTAGTTGTGCGGTGTTCGACCGGAATAGCAGAGGGGTATCTCCGCCGTGTCGATTCTGTGGGGATACATTTTCGGGTTTTCCCATTGGTGTCCGGTTAGGATTTTGCAAAAGCAAACACGCGCCAAAGGCTTGATTAAGAACATGAGGCCCGTGGCCCCTGGAAGGTCTTTTCCAGAGGCTCAATATTCGTCCTGAGCCTTTTTACGCCCCCATGAGCCTCATAGTCGTCGCCTCACAGGCACAGAAGGCAGAGGCTCCGGTGGAGATGATCTCCTGGAGCTACTGACGACTTTTGTTGAATGTTTGGTGCCGTTCATGATGCCTGGGAGAAATTTGATTGA
>JAFDHO010000407.1 GCA_019308745.1 Deltaproteobacteria bacterium | reverse complement strand
CCCTTTCTTCCGCAAGCTTCTTACCTTGCTGCCGGATGAGAGTCACCAGCTTGCCCGAGTTTTCCTCCGCAATGCCCAACCTGGCATGGGCCATGGGGCCGAAGCGGGTGTCAGAAATGAACCATTCCCCGCACGTGTTCAGGGGAAAGTCAATGGCTTCTTCAGGACAGAAATAGTGACATACACCGCAACCCTCGCAGGCTATGGGGTCCACCACAAAGCCTTCACTGATTGCGTTCCACCTGCACAAATCCCGGCAACGACCGCATTGTGTGCATTTGTCCTGATCGATTATGGCCGTGTGTCCGGACTCAAAATCATGGCGCTCTAAAATCTTGGGGCTCATAATTAGATGAAGATCCGCCGCGTCCACATCCGCATCACAAAGCACCTTGCTTCTTGCCAGGGAAGCGAAAGCGGCCAGTATGCTCGTTTTCCCTGTCCCCCCCTTGCCGCTTACGACGACCAGTTCCTTCATTCTTATTCACCCCGCTTTAACCCTTCAGACATCTTGAGATTCTGTCGATGTTCCTTGAGAAATAACGCCTTCAATTCGGTGGAATAGATCTCCAAATCTCTTCTTCCACTCGGGCATCGCTTCAACAATCAGCTCGCCCCTTGAGTAGGACTCCGCGATCTTTCGATCAAAGGGGATCTCCATCAGGACAGGCACTCCCTCGCTACTTGCATACTCCCTGACCCGATCATCGCCCATGTCAGAGCGGTTTATGATTAGAGCGCAGGGAATCCCCAAGATTTTCACGGCCCCGACAGCCAGCTTGAGGTCGTGCAGTCCGAAAGGAGTGGGCTCCGTGACGAGCAGGACGAAATCAGCTCCCTTCATGGACACGATCACGGGACAGGATGTCCCGGGAGGGGCATCAAGTCCCGGGAGGGGCATCAATGATGGTCAGCATCCCCGGCCGCGCATACTCCCGGACCCTTCGGATAAGAGGCGGAGACATGGCTTCTCCGACTCTTAACCTGCCATGAACGAATTCCAGCCTATCTCTGTGCCCTCGCTCGATCACGCCGAGTTCGCGATCTACCTCGGTGATGGCTCCCTCGGGGCATACCTCAAAGCATCCTCCGCAACTGTGACAGAGCTCATGAAAGGTCAGAAGGGTTTTACCGATAACTACGATCGCCTTGAACTGGCAAATTTCGCTGCACTTCCCGCACAGGGTGCATTTCACCGGATCCACTTTCGGTACAGGGATGGTGATGGTTTCAGACTTTTCAATCGCAGGCCGGATAAAGAGGTGGGCATTGGGTTCTTCCACATCGCAGTCCAGGAGTTGGACGTGGGATTCAAGTGATAGAGCAAGATTGGTGGCCACCGTCGTCTTTCCCGTTCCTCCTTTCCCACTGGCTATGCTTATGATCATCAGTCGCTCCTCGTTGTCTCGTCGAGTGTCTGGTTCGAAGAATACATGCCGCCTTGTTATTCAGCCCAGAGTCTTTTCGTGTTATCTTTTATTTCTTGAATCATTCCCACGGAATCCTTGGGAAACTTTAGAGGTTGAAGCGGTATTTTTTGCAACGGTATTTACGCACGGGCATGGCCCTGTCTGTTCCTTGGTTGTGGCGTCATAATAAAGAGATCCATTCGTGCGTTCGGTACGGATACGCCCTTGACGGAGGAGATTCCCAAGAAACTTGGACGCCTCGTTGAAATGGATACCGAAAACCCTGGCAATATCCCTTGCTGTGCAAGGTCGCCTTTTCAGCAGGGAAATTATCGCCTCCTCATTGGCCCGGATTTCAATACCGCCCTGATTCTTGTGCTCTGCAATCACTTCAGCAGGGGGTCGAAACAGATGACACAGGGTGGCCAAGCGCTCCCGCGAGAGTGGTGCCACAAAATCCTCTGCGGGAGGGCGAACGGCCGTATTCAGATGAACCAGATCGGGTTTGAGTAGATCTGTCAGCGCAGCGATTTTTGACACATCGGAGGGAATAGAGTTCATACCAGCAACAATGAAAACTTCTATCCACATCTCTCCCTTGAACTCAATGCGAAAGGCCTTTTGCCCTCCAATCACCTCCTTGAAATCCAGATGCGGATGGGGACGGTTCACCCAGCGGTAAGATGCCTGGTCCCATGCGCTCAGGGAGATTTTGACAATATGAGCCTCCGAGGCTTCCCTGCGGACCTGGGGAAGATGGAAAAGGGAGCCATTGGTCAGCAAAACCGCTCTTGAGGTGCTGTTCTTTCTAACAAACCGGAGTATCTCCCCGAAGCGAGAATGAAGCGTGGGTTCTCCGGAACCGGAAAGGGTAATATGATCCGCCCTCCCATCCCTCTTCAACCATTGCCCAAGCTCGTCGAGCACTTCCTCGGTAGGCACATATTCCCGCCTAGTGATCGTCTTCTTTGTGGTCCGTCCAAGCTGGCAAAAGACACAGTCTTGGGTACACGTTTTATAAGGGGTCAAATCCACTCCCAGGGACCGCCCCAGTCTGCGTGAGGGAACAGGTCCGAATATATATTTGTATTCTGCCATGGAACGATTAGTCTTCCCTTCAATTCACCTGGGAGGCATCTGGTCATCATGCATCTTCGCCGGCTCAGGAAATGCACCGCGAAGCCTCCCACTACCCCACTTGCTCTACATCAAATGAACGGAATCCGTCCGATCCCGCCAATCGCCTAGTACCACTCAGCAGCCCGACCTTGAAGGAACCGGCTTTTACCGCCAGCACCAAGTACCTCCCTGGCCGTCACTCAGAGGGGGAACTCATGACTTTCGCAGGGGGTCGGAGTCGCCCTCATT
>JAFDHO010000147.1 GCA_019308745.1 Deltaproteobacteria bacterium | reverse complement strand
TTGCAAAGCCGAATAGTAGCCAGGGCCGTTGGTTGTGGCCCCAGGGCAGGTCTTTTCCAGAGGCTCAATCAAATTCCTCCCTGCCATTGTGAACGGCACCAAACACTCAATAAGGGGCCTCAGTAGCCCCAGGAGATCATCTCTACCGGAGCCTCCCTCTTCTGTGCCTGTAAGGCAATGACTATGAGGCTTATGGGGGCGTAAAGAGGCTAAGGGCGAATATTGAGCCTCTGGAAAAGACCTCCCAGCGGCCACGCGCCTCATGGTGTTGATCAAGCCTTTGGCGATGGCCTGCTTTTGGAAAATCCTAACCGGACATTACTGGGATTTCCTAGGAGTTCATCAAACTTTGCAGGGGTGTCTTTATGACCTTGGATATGGATAGCATGAGGGAGGCCTTGTCCGCGCTTCCAATGTTTGCTCTCTCGATCAACTCCCGAGACAACCTGTAAAGGCCCCTGTAGGCAGCGTCCAGATTGTAGACCGGGTACGTTTTACCCTTCTCAAAGGCCGCCTTGCCGCAGACACGACCACTGCCCTGAATCGCAGTCGGAATTCCGTATACCCTGCATGTGATGGGCCTATAGTGATAAATGATGCACTTATCCTCTGGATCCAGGAGGGGGCAACGGACCCTTTCTTTGGCCAGGGCAAAGGCCTTCACGTGGGGATTGTCATCGAAAACAGCGAGCTTCTCCTCAACCTCTTTCAACTCATGGTCTGCCTCATCTGCCCTCAACAACGCCGCTTCCCGCTCGGCATTTCCCACTTGATCGAGACCCTGTTTGAGATGAACTGCTTCAATCATGAATACCCCGAAGATCGCATAGCAGCAATCTGAACAGCCTATCCTGCATTTGACGCAGGCCCCATAGTCTCTTTCCACCATCCGAAAGGCAGAATCGGCCTTCGATACCAAGAACCGGTATTGGTCAAAGACATCCGGACATGCCTCGCTGATGTCCTTTTCGTGCCGCAACATGTGCCTGCTCCTGAGGACCACGCCGACCAAAGGCTATTTGCGATGGGGTTCCAGTCCGCTGAGAAACTCCGGGTGCACTTTAAAACCATGCTCCATCGCCTTGTCTACGTACTCAATCGCCTTCTTGAAATCCCCCTTGCTGTAATAGGCAAAGGCCAAGTTATTGAGTCCGAGGCCGAAATCGGGCGCCATCTGGACCAGCCTCTCTCCTGTCTGGATGGCCCTCTCCACATCGCCCTTTTGCAAATAGGCATTGGCCAGATTGTTCCAGGCCTGGACGATGTCAGGATTCAGGTCAATGGCCTTCTCGAGGGCCCCTATTGCCTCATCCGTCCTCGATAGCTGCAGGTAGGCAAAACCGAGATTGGCATACCCCCTGGCATATCTGGGTTCGATCTCAACCGCCATCTGGTTGGCATGGACCACCCTTTCCAGGTCACCTTTCTTGTAGTAGATATAGCCGAGATTGACCCAGGCCTCGAACATCCTGGAGCTGTTGGAGATGGCTTCCTCGAAAAAAGGAATGGCCTCCTCCAGCCTTCCCTGCTCCATAAGGGACACCCCCATGTTATACTGGGAGCTGGCACATTCCGGATTCTCGGCAAGCATCTTCTTTTGCTGCGCTATCCACTCTTCTGAATCTTGTGGTTCTTTCATGTCATCACCCATTGGGGCTAGCAAAAGAGGCCGCAATCCAGCCCGGATGGCGACCTCTCACCTCAAGTTGACAGCCAAAGTTTCGATTCTGGACTAGTGGTCTTCTGTTTGACCGCGTCCCTTCAAGCCGTACATCGTCGTGCTACCGGTGGAAAAGAGGATCAATTTCTCCTCGTTTACCAGTGCGGTAGCCGCCTTCTTTACTTCCCTGGATTTGACATCCGGAAACACTTTCTGAACGGCCTTCTGCATGTCGTTAAAATAGAATTTAGTCTTCTTGCTGTTTTCAGCAAAATCCAAGATGGCCTTTTTGATCTCTTCCATTAGATCGCTCCTCATCCTCCTAGTGGATCACATACTAGTCAATGCCACCCACTGCCTTTGAGACTTCCCATGCCGCCTCTGTAAACTTAAATTGGGTTGAAGTCCTATAGGTATCGTAGGCAAGTCGATAGTCGTCAATCAGGTGATCGCTAAAAGGTAGATCACACTTTTCGAAAAACTTTTCCCAACCGATCCGTTCGGCCCAATCCCCGATCCTCTCGTATTTCTTGGCATCAGACACATAGGCATTAAGTATCTTCTTCACGGCCTCGCAGACCTCGGGGTACCTGGGGAAATTATTGGGAGCGGCAGGCACCACAACCTTGGAGAACTTCGGCGGGGAAATCCTGTTGGAAACTTTACCTCCCGCCATGATGGTGACACAGTCCCCCTCCTTGTCCATGATTGGAAGCGCCATGCACATGGTATAGCAATTCCCGCAGAACATGCACCGTTCTTCTTTTATCTTCACGGTCTTCTTTCCCTCTTCGGTCTTTGAAGGGGATATGGCAGCCGTGGGACAGGCAGCGATGACCAGGGGTATCTCACAGACCGACTCGAGGATACTGTTATCGATGATGGGTGGTTTTCTGTGGTACCCAAGCAGGGCGATGTCTGAACAGTGCACGGCACCGCACATGTTCAGGCAACATGCCATAGAAATCCTCACCTGAGCCGGAAAGGTCATCTGCCCGAAATAATCGTAGAGTTCATCCATCACTGCCTTGACCATTGAAGAGGCATCCGTCGCCGGGGTATGGCAATGGATATATCCCTGGGTATGGACGATATTTGTCAGCCCAGCACCCGTACCTCCAATAGGGAACTTGTAGCTCCCCGAGACATGCTTTCGACTCATCAGGTCCTTCTTCAGGGCCTCCAGCTTGTCCAGGCTGTCCACCATAAATTCTATGTTATTCCTGGTGGTAAACCTCACGTAGCCGTCACAATACTTATCTGCTATGTCGCAGATTTCCCGGACATGTTCGACCGTCATGAAACGACATCCGCCCGCCCTTACGGTAAAGACCTTGTCTCCTGTCTCCGAGACGTGAACCAACACCCCCGGTTCCAGGATCTCATGATATTTCCATTTCCCGTAGTTCTCTTGGATAACAGGGGGGAAATACTGCCAGAAATGCCTGGGACCAAGGTCCGTCAGGCGATTTTCCATGGGTTTGTCCGGATTATACTGTCCCAGTCTTTCTTGAGATAGTGCCATGATATTTTACCTCCTCCTCCGTTGCTAGCGTGCGTGTCTGGTTCGATAGTCTTCAATGGATCTCTTGAACCCCCCAGGTACATCCTCCTCTTTCCAGAAGATGTAAGGGTTGGAACGGGGCTCTTTCACAACCTGTGGCATGGCTGGAACGCCTAGAACCTCAAGGAACTTAGGCAGGCCCTGCCTCTGGATGAGCTCGCCGAGGCGCTCCCTGTTCTTCCCCTCTTCCATCCACCAATCCCACACAGGCTCTACCACCTTTTCCTTTATGTTGTCATAGGGGTGTTCCGCCTTCATGAAGGGAATGGTCAGCAAGGACATTTGGGCACCCTCCAGAATAGGGGCCTTTGCTCCGAAGAGAATGCTCACGCCGGTGTCCTTCCCCGGCCAAAGGGCCTGGGGCATAACATTGATACAATGCATACAGCGGTTACACTCCTTGTTATCGATCATGAGCTTCCCGCCTTCCAGCCACATACAGCTTGTGGGGCACAGGTCGATGACTTCCTTCTGAATGTCGAAGGGACCCCAGTCCTTGTCCCGATGGGCTCCTCCATTGGGGACGATCTCGCCACCCATGTAAGCCTTAACCGCATTCTGGTCAATGCGAATGTCATCCCGCCAGGTGCCGATCACCGACATATCCGCGCGAGCGATGGACGCAACGCAGCAATTGGGGCATCCGTCAAACTTGAATTTGAACTTGTAGGGAAACTGGGGGCGATGCAGTTCATCCTGGTAGTAATGGGTCAACTCATAGCACATATCCTGGGTGTCGTAACAGGACCACTCACACCGGGCCTTGCCGATGCAGCAGGACGGAGTTCGTAAGTTGGAACCCGACCCTCCAAGGTCCTGTTGGAGGACATGCCCGAGTTCAAAAAAGATGGGCTCGAGCTGTTCTGTAAAGGTCCCCAAGAAGATGATGTCCCCTGTGGAGCCATGCATGTTCATCATACCGCTTCCGCGGAACTCCCAGAGATCGCATAGGGTCCTCAGATAATCGGTGTTGTAAAACTTACTGGCCGGTTGATTGACGCGCAGGGTGTGGAAATGGGCAATGGATGGGAACTTTTCTTGCAAGTCGGAATACCTTCCTATAACCCCTCCCCCGTATCCGAAGACACCCACAATTCCACCGTGTTTCCAATGGGTTTCCCCGTGTTCAAAGGAGAGTTCCAGTTGGCCAAGCAGGTCTTCCACCACGTCCCTTTCTATCATCATCCGGTCATCCCCGAGTTTCCTGCGATGGAGGGCCTCCCGCTTGGCATCTGCCACAAAGCTCGGCCAGGGACCTTTTTCAAGTTCATCACACGTGGGGGTATCGTGCTTGATCTTGAAATCCTTCAGCTCTTCTTCGGTGTAGTTATTCAGTTCTTCATCACTGTAGATCCTGAGTTCTTCGTATTTCAATTCCTTTTGCGCTTCTTTTGGTTCAAAAGCCATTATCAATGCCTCCTTTTGGATAATAAAAAGGTTACATTCGTCAGACTGGGGCACGACCAGTAATGAAAATACCTCTCCTCCTTCACCTCCTCCCTTGACAAAACACTAACAATATCAATATATTGTCTCGTCACCCCCCGCACGGAGTCCCTTGCTGTCCTGTGGATGACACAAGACACGGGATTTTGTGATTTTTCTCACATTCGGCATAGGATTTATAATCAGAATGGCCCCGGGTTGTCAATAAAAAACTGTTTCCTATCGATGTATATATCAATCTTTTTCCCTTTTCAACCGGAGACCCATCGTATCGTTCCTTTTTTATGTGATGCCAAGCTCCGGAAATAATGCTATAAAAAGGGTCAAAAACTGGCAGGATGCCGGCCGGATCCCCGAATCGCGCGGACCTCGAATCAAGTCCCTCTGGAGGTCCACCCCCAGACGCGGGTCCTGGCAGCGGCTGCTCAAGAACAAGCCGAGGTGGCCCTAAGGGATGATTATCTCACAACCCCGAGTTATCATTTCTGCCCTGAGGGGGGGATCGGGAAAGACGATTCTCTCTTTGGGCATAGGAGCCAACTGGTCCCGAGAGGGGCACCGCGTAGCTCCTTTCAAGAAGGGCCCCGATTTTATCGACCCGGGGTGGTTGACCTTGGCATGCGGGAGAACCTGCCACAACCTGGACCCCTTTATGATGTCCCAGGAGAAGGTGCTCAACTCCTTTCTCGAAAAATCGAGAGGGGCCGAAATGTCCTTAATAGAAGGCAACAGGGGGCTGTACGACGGCATGGATCTCCAGGGCCGTTACAGCACCGCCGAGGTTGCCAAACTGCTCAACTGCCCTGTTGTCCTTATTGTGGACGTCACCATGGCCACGCGCACTGTTGCTGCCATGGTCATGGGGTGCCAAAAGTTCGACCCGGGGCTGGACATCGCAGGTGTCATTCTCAACAGGGTTGCAGGGAAGCGCCAGGGAGATCTTGTGAGGGAGTCCATCGAGAGCTATTGTCAGATACCCGTCCTCGGGGAAATCCCCAAACTGAAGGGCAACTTTTTCCCTGAAAGGCATATGGGCCTGGTTCCTCCCCTGGAAAGGGATCGGGCCGGAAAGGCCATTGAATGGGCAAAAAGGGTGGTGGAAGACCACTTGGATCTTCGGAGAATCCGGGAAATAGCCAACAGGGCAGGTCCCCTGAAACCTCAAGGGACTCGGCCACTATGGGAGACAGAGACCGCTCCCGAGGCTGATGCCAGGGACGTACCGAGGATTGGCTACATAAGGGACAAGGCCTTCTGGTTCTATTACCCCGAGAATCTCGCTCAACTCGAAGGGCTGGGCGCGGAATTGGTTGAAATCAATAGTATTACGTCAAACGACCTCCCGGATATCGATGCCCTCTACATCGGAGGCGGTTTTCCCGAGGTCCAGGTCGATGCCTTGGCCTCAAATAGCCTTTTCCGGCACTCGCTAAAGGGGGCCGTTGCGAAAGGCCTTCCTCTCTATGCAGAGTGCGGAGGAATGATGTACCTCGGGGAGGGGCTTATCCTTGGAGACAAGCATTTTCCCATGGTAGGGGCCCTCCCCCTCAAATTCAGACTCGAGAAGAAGCCCCAGGGACACGGTTACACGATCTTGAGGGTGCAGAAGAGGAACCTTTACTTCCCGGAGGGAGACACTCTTAGAGGGCACGAATTCCACTACTCCCGTCCCCTGATGGGAGATCTCGAGGGTGTCCGCCTTGTCTTCCGCGTCGAGCGTGGACAAGGCCTGGGCGGAAGCAGGGACGGCCTGTGCACAAACAACCTCCTTGCCACCTATAGCCACCTCCATGCCATCGGATATCCTGCCTGGGCAAGGAGATTTTTCGAGGCCGCCCTCTTTTTCAAGAGGCATATCAAGCCCTCCGGAGGCCTGGTTGGCATCTTATAGCCCATGATCTCCCCAGGGCCCCATGAGCCTTTGCCGAGAACACAAGCCTGAGGGAGTCTTCTATTCCTTCGGGGCCTATCGCCCCAAGCACAAAAGCGACGGTTTTTGGCCCCTTGGAAGGTCTTTTCAAAAGGCTCAATCAAATTCCTCCCAGGCATTGGCAACGGCACCAAACATTTAATAGAAGGCCTCAATAGCCCCAAAAGATCATCTCCACCGGAGACTCCCTCTTCTGAGCCTGTTCGGAGACGACTATGAGGATTATGGGGGCGCATAAAGGATGGGGACGAGTATTGAGCCTTTTGAAAAGACCTTCCAAGGGCCTACTGAGCCATGCGACATATCCTATTCCTGGGAAGGGCAAACAAGAGGGTTTGGGCAACAGGCCATCTAAATGCAATTTTTTTCACAAGATCGGCAAAAGAGGGATTGACAACGGGGAGTTTTTGAGCTATACAAGATAGCTGTTTTAATAAGTTCCTGAAATGACTACAGCAATTAAAAAGGAGGATACTTGATATGCCTACGGTTGAATTCGAAGGGAACACATTCAATGTGGATGAGGACGGGTTCATCGATGATTTCAATAACTGGAACGAGGCCTGGGTAAGGCATGTGAAGCAAACCGAGGGGATCGAGGAGCTCACCGAAGATCACTGGAAAGTCATCAAGGTACTGCAGGACTATTACAAGAAGAATGGAATAGCACCCATGGTCAGGATATTGTCCAAGGTAACAGGATTCAAGCTGAAACAAATCTATGAGCTGTTTCCCTCAGGCCCGGGTAAAGGGGCATGCAAGATGGCCGGTCTGCCAAAGCCCACGGGCTGCGTCTAGGTTGAACAGTATCCCTGGCAGCTCCTGCCACGGGAAAGGTCATTGAATCTTATACAGTCTCCGTCCCGACTCGAGGACAAGATCAAGGCTTTCCAGGAATAAGGGCATGGAAGGGTAGTATCTTTTTATGCCCTTATTTCTTTGCTCCCAGGATTTGAGGGAATGCCTTCAGCCCGTTTGCCCTTGGCAGAGGTCCCTGTATAACTCCGGTCGACGATTGGGGATAAAGTATCTCATGGAGTGTCTCCTGACCTCCTCCAGGTCCCTTTTCTTCAAATCTGCCACGACCATCTTTTCGTGATTTCCCCGATAATGCCCCATGAGCCGACCCGTGGGATCAAATACCATGACTATGCCGGGGAAGTTATATCCCTCCTTTGTCCTTCCCACCTGGTTGCATGCCACCACGAAAGAGGCATTATCAAAGGCCCTGCATGGCAGGTGTCTGAGCCAACTCTGGTTCTTTTCCATTGGAGAACCTCGGGGAGATGCATGGGGAATGAAGATGATCTCAGCACCCTTGAGGGCCATTACCGTAGATATCTCCGGGAAATGGGCTTCGTAACATAGGGTTATGCCAAAATTGATATCCCTATAGGAAAATACGTCGATCCTGTCTCCGGGCCTGTATTGTCTCCTTTCCTTGGGAGAGAGGTGGGTCTTCCTGTAGGAGCCGAGGTGTCCGCGAGGACCGGCCACGATCTGGGTAATGAAGGGCCTTCCTCCGTCTGAAGGCTCTACCAGGCCCGCAATGATCAACAGACCCTTTTCCCTGGCTATCCCGAGCACCTTCTCCAGGACCGCCTCAGAGGACGAGCCACCGTAAATCTTTCCTGGCTCCCGAAGGCTGTATCCGGTGAGAGAAAGCTCCGGGAAACACAGGATGTCCACCCCCATCCTTGAGGCCCTTTCTGCAAAGACAGCTGTCTTGGCGAGGTTCCCTCCTATGTCTGCCGCCTCAGATCGCATGCAGACGGCCGCGACCCTGACATTCCTCATGGCTCTGCGCCTTCTAAACCGTTACTGTTGGCGGTCCTGAGGACCTATTCTTCGCGTCCCTTTCCGCGCAAGGAGAATATACTTTTCCATGACCAGAGGTTCGCCGCTGCTCGAGGTATCAAACCGTCTACCCGGAAATTGATTTCTTCCACTGTACAGGATCCGGTAATGGCACCGCTCGAGGGCAATTTGTGCCGGGATGTGATCGTTAAGCCAGAAACTGGTCAGTATGAGCACTCCGTTATCATCGAGCAACTCTCCGGCCTCCTGAAAGATCTTTCCCCATATTCTCGGGCCCTCTGGAGACGTGCTCAGATTGGGGTGCTCAATGATCACCAAGTGGAAAGGGCCTTTTACATGGTTTCCCAAGTCCCGAGCGTCACACGGCACGAAGGTTACCAGGTCGCCTAGCGCCCTTTTCCCGTCCCCAAAGGCCTCCTCGGTCACGTCTACGCCGACATAGTCCGGAAACCCCAGGTCATGGCTGGCCAGGTAGAAAAGGACCCCCAAGAAATTCCAGGTCACGTTCTTGCCGCAACCGATGTTGAGGATCCTCGGGTTCTCCCCCAGAGTTATGTTGTATCTGGCTAGATACTCGGTAAGGGTATTGGCCCATCGTCTGTCAGGGGTGTTCTCAAGGTCCGTTTTTGTCATAGGTAACCGACCACCAGGTCCCCGACCTGGCTTGTGCCGCAGCCCATTTTCCCTGCATCGAGGCTCTTGAGGTCCTTCACTATCACCGTCTGTATCGCCTTGAGGAGGGCCTGGGCGGCTTCCTCCTCGCCCAGATAATCAACCATCATTTGGGCCGCACACATGGCTGCGATCGGATTGATCTTGTTCTGCCCCGTGTATTTGGGGGCGGACCCGCCGATCGGCTCGAACATAGCCGTACCCTCGGGATTGATGTTTCCCCCGGCAGCGACACCCATTCCTCCCTGGATCATTGCGCCAAGGTCCGTAATGATATCGCCGAACAGGTTACTGGTAACGATCACATCAAACTGCTCCGGGTTCTTCACCATCCACATGCACAGGGCATCAACATGCTGGTAGTTGGCCTCTATGTCCGGATATTCCCCATGGACTTCATAGAAGACCCTGGTCCACAGATCGGACTCGTAAATCAGGACATTGTTTTTCGCACAAAGGGTCAGCCTCCCTTTGCCCTTTCGTTTTTTGCAGTAGTCGAAGGCGTAGCGGATGCACCTCTCCACGCCCTTCCTGGTATTCACTGACTCCTGTATGGCTATCTCGTCCGGCGTGCTTTTCTTGAAGAACCCGCCGCCGCCTGCATAGATGCCTTCCGTGTTCTCTCTGACCACCACGAAATTGATATCCTCGGGCCCCTTGCCCTTCAAGGGAGTGTCCACTCCCGGATAGAGGACCACGGGCCTCAGGTTGATGTAGAGGTCCAGTTCAAACCGCAGCCGCAGGAGGATCTCCCGCTCGAGGATCCCCGGCTTGACGTCCGGGTGACCAATCGCCCCCAAATATATGGCGTCCTTTCCCTTCAACTCTTCCAGGGTCTGGTCGGGCAACAGCACGCCTTCATTGATATATTTCTCTCCTCCCAGGTCATATTCCTTGAAGTCAAATGAGATGTTGTACTTCTTGGATAGTGCCTCCAGGGCCTTGATCCCCTGAGCTACCACTTCCGGACCAGTACCGTCACCTGGGATCACAGCAATCTCGTATGTCTTGGACATGGTCTATCCTTTCTAGCCTCCTTTTGAAAAGTCGTAACATTTTAGCCGTTTGAAAAGCGATTCAGAGAACTCGGTGATGGACGAACGGGGGTGATGATGCCTTTTCTTGCGTTCCGAGCCTCCCGGGCTGGTCTTTTCTGCGACT
>JAFDHO010000146.1 GCA_019308745.1 Deltaproteobacteria bacterium | reverse complement strand
TACCCAGAGGTCCATATCTTCATAATCGTTGAGGTCTTTCTTCATAAGTTTTTCTGCTGGTCCCTGTTTTGCTAATCCTAGTGCATTATTGCTGTAAACGGAATTCATCCGCTTTGCGAATCAACAATCTTGGCGTCGCCCTTTGTGGAGGCCTTGTGGCTCTTTGAAAACCCATGTCTCAAAAAGGACTCCCCCCGACTGCGCAGTAATCCTCTATTTGGGACTTACACCCATGTGCCCCATGGGATCTTCGTGAGGTCAATGCAGACTTCGGATATCGGCCCACCGCGGCACCCCTGACAATAGATATAGGCTTGAAGAGACTACCAGGGCCGGATAAGGTCCGATGTCCAGAGAACTATGGGCTCACTCATCACTATCTACATCATAATCATAGACAAAAATACATCCGCCAGGTTTCACTGTCAAGCGTTTGAGGAATCCTACCAGTAATGATTGAGATGATTCTATGACATAACAATCGGCTACCTGTCTCACCTGGGCGGGATAAATTTTCTCTGACGTATGGGCTTTCGAAGGGCCCCAGGACCTACGAAGGTGCAATGATTCCCTTATTATTTCAAACGGCAACCTGTTATGAAATAATCTTCTTGACAAGGACAAGACGCTTTTCTATTGTTTATTAGAAGAGTTCGTATACGAAATAATTTGATGTTTCGTTTCACGTCTTCTTTTGGGAGGTTCATAGATGTCTACAGATAATGTGGTTGAAACAGATGTCCTGGTTATCGGTGGCGGTATAGCCGGATGCTTTGCAGCAATCAAGGCCAAAGAAAGGGGTGTCGATGTAACCCTCGTGGATAAGGGATATGTGGGGAAAACCGGAGAAACTCCCTTCGCCAAACACTTCGGTGTCTTCAATCCTGAATGGGGTCATGACCTGGAGGGTTGGATGAACCAGGTCCGGTTCATCGGGGAATACATCAATAACCCGGAGTGGACCGAAATCACCCTGAAAGAGTCCTATGCAAGATGGAAGGACATGCTCTCTTGGGGCGTGGAATTCTACAAATATGATGACGGCGAATTTGTCTCATGGCCGCCCAGGCCTTCCGAATTAATGGCAAAGTTTCCCATGCAGTCGATCAGGATGCGCCAGAGAAAGCATGCCGAGGTGTACAGGGCCCAGGCATTGAAGACCGGCGTGAGGATTATGGATCGCATTGTCGTTGTGGAACTGCTAAGGCAGGACGGTCACATTGTCGGCGCCGTTGGTCATCCAACGGACAAATACGACTGTTATGTCTTCAAGGCCAAGGCCGTTGTGATGGCGGCGGGAGCCGCGGCGTTCAAGCCTAATGGAACCCCGCTTCATGTAGTGACAGGGGATGGGGAGGCAATGGCATACCGGGCCGGGGCGGAGATAACCGGCAAGGAATGGAACGACTGCCACCCCTCCAGGGCCGAGTTTCCTGCCTGGCAGTGGAGCCCAAGAAAGGACTTATCCACGTCCTCAAGGGACGATTACGGAGGTCTGCCCCCCAAAGTCAATGCAGAAGGGGAGAGGTTTGCAGACGGTTCATCCATCACACTATATATCGAAGATGTATTTGAGGCCGATGCCGGCCGTGCGCCCGTATTCTGGGAGTTCGGCTCCGGCAGCAGCGACTATCACGGCCTTGTCGCCGGTCCCAAGGGGGTGCCGAGGCAGCAGGTGGACCTGGAGGCCGAGCGGTTTGGCAGAGTCCGCATGGTCGTGGGGAGTTCCCTGGGAATGTCGGTTCACAATACGGAAGGAATTTGGCCTGTCGATATGAACTGTGCGACCCAGCTTGCCGGACTCTATGCCGCCGGTGACAGTCTCGGAGCAAGACCGGCCGGCTCTCGCTACCCAAACATGGGCTTCTCCACCGCCTTTTGCTCCACCACGGGTACCAGGGCCGGGCTTGCCGCAGCAGCCTATGCGTCCTCAGCCAAAAATGTAAAATTGGACAGGGAAAAATTGTCGCGAATCAAGAAGACTATTTACGCTCCTACGGAGCGCAAGGGAGGCTTTACGCCGCGCTGGGTAACACAAGTTCTCCAGAATACCATGATGCCGTACTGGGTTTTGTATGTAAAACATGAAGCGCGGTTGCTCTCGGCACTGACACAGATTGAATTCATCAGGGACCGGATCGTCCCCAAACTGACGGCAAAAGATCCTCACGAGCTGCGGCTGGCCCATGAGACAAGAAACATGGTGCTTTGTGCGGAAATGAAGCTGCGGGCTTCCCTTTTCAGAACCGAAAGCAGGGGGACCCATTATAGGGAAGACTATCCGAGGAGAAATGACCCTGAATGGCTAGCCTGGGTCAAAATAAGGGATGAGCAGGGGGAGATGAAGCTAACAAAGGAACCCATTCCAAGAAAATGGTGGCCCGATCTGTCTTTGCCTTACGAAGAACGGTATCCCCTCAGGTTCCCCAGAGAGTAGCAGTTGTTGTTGGTTTCAGTATGTTGAGAAAGGAACATCAAGGGATATTCTATCTACCTTACTCCCGTCTATAAACGGGCGCTTATGGACGAGTCCCATCTGCAAATAGGCCATTTTTTGATGGACACTACTTCAATTGTCGCCAGGGAGGAAGAAACCATGTCGATTGAGAAAATTGATCACGATTTATGCACCGGTTGCGGCATCTGCGTTGACAGCTGCATGCTGGATGTGATCAGGATGAATGCAGAGGGCGATAAAGCGGTCATCCAATATCCGGAGGATTGTATGATGTGCTATTTCTGCCAGCAGGATTGTCCGGAGGATGCAATCTCCATTTCAGTAACAAAAACCTCTCCTTTGATCGTAAGCTGGGGATAATCGGTTTTTGCCTGGTAAATACAGGGGGGGCACAAGGACCTTCGAAATGAGATTTTATTCTCTTGAATGCTTTTCATGATCGAGGAAATGCCGAATACATTTTTGACTTTGTTTGGCATGTGTTTCCGCACACTCCGGAAAGAGGAAATAGCTGCGTATCAACAAGTCATCAAGAAGGAACGAATTTTCATTAACAAAGGAGGAGAAAAATGAAAAAGATCTTGTTAGTTGGTTTAATGACCGCCCTTCTTTTCACTCTTTGTGGTCCCGCAGGCGCCACCCCCCAAACCCATGCGCCCTATGAAATTGAAATCGTGGGACTCTTTGCGGGCTCTACGGGCTATGTGGTCGCAAATGCTCTGGCGGGCTGGATCAACAAGGACAGTAAGTGGCTCAAAGCCACCGCACCGGAGAGCCTGGGCGGATTCTTAAACGTTAAAGAGGTGGTTGCCGAACCAAGAAAGAGAAAGACCCGCATATTCTTCACCAACCGCGAAATCATGTGGGCTGCTAAACGGGGATTGGGTCCGTATGCCGCTCCTCCTTTCAATTCCTTTAACTATGATGAATTCAAGGCGTTATGGTTCTGCCTGCTTGGAGGAGGCAGTTACATTACCACCAACCCGGACATCAAGACCTTCGCAGATCTTGACGGGAAGAAAGTGGTTATAGAAAGCGAGGCCGGTGGGGTGAAATCGGTATATCTCTTGAATTTATTCAAACAGGCCGGAGTAAAACCCAAAGGCAGCTACATGAAGAGCCCCGTGGCTGTGGGAGCGCTGAAAGATGGGATGGTCGATGCCATTTGGGGCACTTCGGACCTGAAGAGCCTGCCCAACACATGGGCCCCGGGGGGTCGCTATAAGGAGCTGATCGCCACCAGGGACGTTTACCCTATTAATATGCCCAAGGGTCCCTATGCCGCCATGGTAAAAGACCTGGATTTTCTCGAACCCCTGGCGGAAAGGCCCCCTTTCACCTTCGGTAAAAAGCAGACCGCCCCCTGGACGGTAAAGCAAACCCATATGTACTGGGCCGCACACCAGGATATGCCGGATCACGTCGTGCTCGAAGTATTGAATATCCTCTATGAACACTGCGAAGAGCTGGGAAACTACAAAGCAAGCCAAAAGCTTGTTACCAAGAAAACCATGGGAGCCATGGGGCTTCCCGAAGAGGCACTGCACCGGGCGGCTCTGGCGTTTTACAAGGAGAAGGGCATGGGCCTCGAAGATATCACCATTGTAGGTGCAAAATAGGGAGAGCATCCGGTCTCACAGTGGCTTCCATTCTGGCGTGAAACTTTCTCAAAAATCATGGATGCGAGAACGCGTCCATTTAGTGAATATTTTGGAAGACCCTTCCGAGTGGTGCTTGTTAGCGAATAAAGTGAGATGGCGTGTTCGCCAGATCCCTGTTCTTCCTTTGCCAACAGGCCCTCCTATGTGCCTTCGAGGGGAAGATGGAAAATAAGAACGTGATCGGTATTGCCGAGGTAGTACTGGCAATTATCTCCATAGTCGCTGTCGTTTACCACATGATCGCGGCCCACACCATCATTCAGGAATTTCTACCGCTCTTAAATACCCACCTTGCCTTTTGCCTGGTTCTGGTGTTTCTGTCTGGTTTTGTCAAAGCCAGAGGAAAAGGGCGAGTCTGGTGCCTGGTGCTACTGCTCCTCTCCCTGATAGCCGTATCTTACATCTATTTGTTCTGGCAGGAATTGCAGATGCGCGCCTTTTTCAACACCAGGACGGACCTTATCATCGGTGTCCTGCTGATAGTCCTCGTTATCGAAGGAACCAGGCAAAGCTTCGGCCTTGTTATGCCCATAATTGTCTCGGTCATCATTCTCTATCCTTTTATAGGAGGTGTCCTTCCAGAACCGTTTTTTACGCGCAGTCTCTCGCTTCCCAAGACCATCGCAAACCTGTCTGTGGGCCTTCAGGGCGCCGGGATATACGGCACGTTTTTGTCCGCATCCATCTACTATGTCTTTCTCTTTGTCATATTCGGTGCGCTGTTACAGGCGACAGGGGGAACAGCCTTCTTCGAATCCTTTGCCAGGCTGGTAGCCGGAAGACTGCAGGGGGGACCAGCACTGATGTCGGTGGTAAGCAGCGCCCTCGCCGGCTCTCTTACCGGAAGCACCATCACGAATGTTGCGCTTACCGGCTCCTTTACCATCCCCCTCATGAAGAGCGTGGGGTATGAACCCGAGCAGGCCGGGGCCGTTGAATCGGCGGCATCCAATGGTGGAGGTATCCTGCCGCCGGTGATGGGAGTCGGCGCCTTTCTTATGGCCGGCATGACCGATATTCCGTATGTCCAGATATGTGCTATGGCCGTCGTCCCGGCCATTATTTATTATCTGACGGTCGGGACTTACGTATATCTCCGAGCCGGCCAGCTCAGGATACCCAAGCAGACGACCGAAGATATTCAAAAAAGAGAGCTGTTACTGGAGTCGCCAAAATTTCTGGTTCCCTTCCTTATGATCGTCGTATTGCTGATATCGGGCTATACGGTGATGTTTACTGCCTTCTGGGCGGTTATTGGTTCGGTTGCCGTTTCCCTGATCCGGAAAAAGACCCGTCCTTCCCTGGGGCAATTTATTACCGGGTTTACCAAGGGCGCCGTGAGCGGCGGCGGCGTGGGCCTCATGACGGCCTGCATTGCACTCCTGGGCTCGACCTTCACGATGACCGGGCTGGGCGTCAAATTATCCTATAGCGTGGAGGTCTGGAGCGGAGGCCACATGTTCTTGGCCCTGCTGATTATCTGGGCCGTGTCCGTGGTTGTGGGAATGGGAGGGATCGGCTTCGCGGCCTATCTTGTGGTTTCCATGTTTGCGGTTCCTGCCTTGGTAAATCTTGGCGTCCCTTTTGCCCAGGCCCATTTCTTCATTTATTTCGCATGTCTTTTCTCCGGGGTCACCCCGCCCGTGGCCATCGCTGCCGTTGTCGCATCCAGAATCGCAGGAGCCAGCTACTTGAAGACGGCCATCGAGAGCGGAAAAATAGCGGCTGCAGGACTCCTCCTGCCCCTGATGATGGTCCATATCCCGATTATCATGTTGCAACCAGTGGAACCGCTTCTCGAATTCATCAAACTCGTTGTTTTCCTGATCTCCCTCCTGATTTTGCAGGTATCCTTTGTTGGTTATTATGTCATGGAATGCAGTCTTTGGGAAAAGATTGTGGCTGCGACGGGAGCGCTCATGCTGCTGCTGTTCATCTTTGCAGTCAACTACTTACTCTTTCTTGCAGGGATAATCCTTTTCGCCCTGCTGAGCCTGATGCAATGGAGAAAAAGGAGGAAAGGGGTCAAATCTCCTCTTGCCTCATGTTTATAAAGGTTTAAAATATAGCAAGAAAAAGGGAACCGCCTTCAATATTGAAATAACGAAATTATCAAGCTCTGGGCTTTTCTATTGCATTCTTCGGCAGGCACGAAATCAGGCAACTGACAGGGCCAGAGGCCACATCAAATCTCCTCACCCAAATCCACCACTGACATACCGATTGACTTATTTGATTATTGAAGGTCGTCCCTCTTTTCTCTTTTCCCTGACCGCAGGATACCGCAACGAATTGGTGTGGATGAGAAGATATTTCTCCCGATGGTATTTCTGGGCCACACATTCACGCCTGACTCCGATTATCAAAGCCGCCAAGAGCCTCAAGTCTCATGTGGACAACATTGTAACCTATGCCCGACATCGAATAACCAATGCACTGGGTGAAAGCTTCAACAGCAAGATTGAGAAAGTCAAGCGTCTTGCCTGTGGGTATCGAAATCGTGCCCATTACAAGACGGCTATCTATTTTCATTGTGGAGGCCTGGATCTTTATCCCAGAAGAAACCCGGGAGCATTCCAGGTCATGAGCACATAAACACAAGATATGGGGGTTGCCCACACAAATCCGCGATGCCCCTCAGATTTATTTCCTTATTTCAGGAAAAATCCACAGCCAGTACAGATCCTTTTCAAAAATCCAGGTCCCGTGTCTTACCGTCTTTTTCCTTCTCTGCAAACAAGGTCGGATAAATGGGGACACAATTATGGCAATCGTGGGCAGAACCTCTGGTTTCGAGTTGACAGGGTTCTCAAATGATGCATAATGTTGCCTGATGTTCAACATACTTCTGCTTTTGAAGAGACTTAGGATGGAGAAATTAAAGGACTATATGACGATTCGCGAAGCGGCCGACTTTTTGGGTGTTTCGCCGGATACTTTGCGGCGCTGGGATCGGTCCGGAAAAGTCAAAGCCATCCGGCATCCAGTAAACCGCTATAGGCTCTACCACAAGGATGAGCTTCGCGAAGTCCTGCGAAACTTGCAAGAGCAGGTCGAAAACCCGTCCAAGCGGGGAGAAGTGCACCTGTCAGGTGGGACCCCAGGGCAAGGGAATAAACAGAAGGTTTCTCAAAAAATATAATAATGTAACCAGCCTTTATTGATTCGGTGACCGATTTGTAAATTGGCCCAAAATCCAATATTGATTGATAGATGAGGTATTTTATGGGTTACTCAGCATATTTAAAACCGAGGCATGAGGCAATCTCGGAAGAGGGTATAGAAGGGATTATAGACCTTGCGAATCTGAAAGACGAGTCAAAAGCCAAGATTGAAGCCCGGCCAAAGGATTTTTTTAGCCTCACCTACCCAACCTCAGATGTGATCAAAGTCATTGAACAAATCAATTTAAGGTTTTCATCCTCAAAGGAAAGCTCCGGTCTTTTTCTATTTGAAGGCCTTAAGGGGAGTGGAAAATCCCATTTGCTCCTACTGATCTATCACCTATTCAACAGTCCCCAAGTTGCCCAGGAGTGGCTCAAGGAAAATGGATTGAAATTCAAAATTCCTCGAGACACCGCCGTTATCATTAACAAGTTCACCGACGATCCTCATGAATCCATTTGGAATTTGATTTTCGAGGAATTGGGCACAGAGGTCAAGAAGGGCAAAACCCACCCCAAATTACCTGAGCTTAAGAAGGCCCTTGGAGATAAACGGGTCATTCTGATCTTTGATGAATTGGAACAGGGCATTAAGGTTATTGCCGATCCGGTCCTTCAGGCACAGAATATCGCTTTTCTCCAGATGCTTTCCGAGTTCAGCAATCGTTCAAGGCAGGTCACCTTATTTGCAAGCGTCTACAGTACTCAAGAGGAGCCAGGCAGCACACTGAAAAGAGTTCCCCGCTGTGTTGTTCAATTCGACAACGAGAAGGACCAAAGCCACATTATCCAGCATAGGCTGTTTGAGAACTTCACGGGATTCCAGAAGGCCGATATCCTGACCGTTGTGGAGAGTTATATTCAGGGATGGAATAAACACACGTCTCTGGATCAAGAAGAGATGAGGGAAAGATTGAAGGATGCCTATCCTTTTTCACCCTCCGTCATGGACATCATCCTTAGAAAGATACCCGCAAGAGGTGGCTTTCAGAACGTCCGTGGGGCCTTGGCATTTTTTGGAAACCTCGTCAGGCTGACACACACATCAAACGACATTATTACTCCTGCCGATGTTTCGCTTGATGACAAGGCCACCACAATTATGCTGAGAGACCTGGATTTGGGTGGTGACCTCATTAGCCGAGCCAGAGAGAATATGGAAGACCTCATACCAAAGGTTCCCCTTGCTCGCCCTTTGGCCTCGACGGTCCTTTTATACACATTGACCGGTAAGGGGGCTGATACTGGTGTTTCCAGGGATAACCTGATCAAGGATATTCTCACTCCGGCAACGGATATAAACGATTTTGAGCAGACACTCATGGGCTTCCAGAAATATGCTTCCCACTTCCACCATCAAGAAGGCCGCTATTATTTCGATCTGGAGGAAAATTCGGAATCCAAGGTGGAGTTCAAATCACTGCAATATTCAGATGACCAGGCCCGGGAGGAGCTCCATGATATCCTGAAGACGGACATCTTCAAGGAGACAGTCAATACCGCGGTTTTTAGCTCCGTTGAACAGACACAAGAACTGTTGAAGCAGTTCGATAAAAGTCGCCTTCGTTATGTATTGACAGGAAGGAGGTTAACCCAGGAGGAAAGGCACCGGATCTATTTCGGGATGGATATCAGGAATATGATCCTTCTTCTGGAGCCAAAGGATGATAAATTTCAGCTCGGAACAGATAAGGACCTCCTCAAATGGGCTAAGAGATGCCTTGCAGCCAGGGATTTGGCCGAAAGCACAAAGAATGTGTCCCGACAGAATGAGTATAACCGCATAGCGGGCACGGATCGGAAATATATCATTGAAAGAATTAAGAAAGCGGGGCTCCTTTTTGTTAAGTGGGAAAACTATGGAACCACCGTATCCGATGACCGGGTGGAGCCCGAGCCAATCTCCGGTGACCCTTCCAAGGATAAGGTCCTGGAAAAATTGAGCCAGGATTATTTCCCTACCCTCAGGTTCAAGGAACATCTTGAGGCGAGGCTTGAGCATATCAAGGGACACCTGGTCAAGGAGATTGATGCCGAGTACAAAGCCACCCTGGGATTTCCTGTACCAACGACAGTGAGGGCGGTCTCCAATGCCCTAAGAGAGCTCTGCAAGGAGGGGGTTGTCGGGATTCAGCATAGTGCGGGGAATTTCTGTCATGTGAATCCTAACCTGACTGAGACTGAGTTTTTCAGTGCCAAAATAACGCCACCCTTTGAGGAACCACCCCCAAAGACGTGCCCAAAGTGCGGCAAAATGCCATGCGAGTGCCCGATTCCCCCGGTTGAATGCCCGGTATGCGGAAAATATCCATGTGAATGTCCTAAGCCGCCAACGATATGTCCAAAATGCGGGAAACATCCGTGTGAATGTCCCAGGCCGGAGAAAACAAGCATCCGGATTCCACCCCAAAACAGCATTGGCGCTTTACGTCAAGAGACCGCCTTCCGTTTACAGGACTACGAAAAGGCAACGATTACGAAAGCCGTATTCAAGATATTTCTTCAGAAAGAACAGGTGGGCGACCTCAGCTCCCTTCCATCAGGCATCAGGGGTTCTCTTAGCGGGCAGGGAGATATCACTGTTGAGATTTCAATCTCAAAGAAAGGCACCTATACAAAATCACAAATAGAGCAACAGATTGAGTCACTCCCGGTTCTAACGGAGGCGGATTTCTCGGCGGACCTGGAGGTTGAAACCTCGATCCCCTCACCCTAACCCTCTCCCCGAGGGAGAGGGAATCTGCCTGCCGAAGCTTTGGCGCAGGCAGAGGCTGTGGGGGATTAGCGAATTAGCCTGACTTATTGATATGTTCTGAAATTAAGTGATTCCTTGCCGCCCTCCCACGGCCCATCCCGTGAATGGAGGGAAGACAAAGAAAGTTCCCCCCCCCGGTGGGAGGGGTCAGGGGAGGGGGAAAAATCGCTCATTAAAATTTAAGGGGCATCGCAGATTCGTGTGGGTAACCCCCATATCTTGTGTTTATGTAGTGATGACCTGGAAGGCTCCTGGTTTTCTTCTAGGATAAAGATCCAGACCTCCACAATGAAAATA
>JAFDHO010000145.1 GCA_019308745.1 Deltaproteobacteria bacterium | reverse complement strand
GCATTGTAAGGGCTCACGGGGGTCATATCTGGGTGGATTCTGAAAAGGGCGTTGGAACCACATTTGAGATCTACTTGCCGGCGATAAGCCATGAAATTACGGAAAGAAAGGCGCACATGGGAGAAAAAGGAGAAGAGCCGCGAGACTCTAAGACCGTTCTCCTCATAGATGATGAGGAGATGATCATCTCCCTGGGGAGAGAGATGCTGGAAAAACTAGGCTACAGGGCGATCACCGCCAAAAGCGGAAGAGATGGAATAAGGCTCTATGAAACGCGGAAGGAAGAGATCGCCCTTGTAATACTGGACCTGATCATGCCTGATACGGCAGGGATAGAGGTTTACGAAGCCATAATGGAGATAAATCCAGACGCGAAGGTGCTGTTTTCCAGTGGTTATGTCTTGGAAGGCGTTCTTGAGGAGATGCTGGAAAAGAGCAAAGCCGGGTTTATCCAGAAACCCTATGGGCTGGAAGAGCTTTCCAAGAAGGTAGACCACATAATGGAAAACGGATAGTTTGTGACTAGGGTCTCCTCAGGAAAAGATGAAAAAGAGAGGGGGAGGTAACAGGATGTTTGAGAGGGCCCTTGTGATCAGCCGAGATCAGAAAGACCGTGAACTGTTCCAGGCGATCCTGACCTCCAAGGGGTTGGCTTTAGATATTGATGCGATTTCCATGGAGAAGAACACGGAACTCAAAGCCCTGAAGGGAGGGGTCGGTGTTGTGTTGGTCGATTACGATCTGGTAGGCGGAGCATGGGTACGAAGGTTGACAGGGCTTCTCAAGGAAGAGAGGCACAGGCCGTGCCTGATCCTGTATGGAGAAAAGATGGAGCCCGAAGAGATGTCAGCCCTTCTTCGGTCTGGGGTCTACGGTTTTGTGCCCCGCTCTCTCATACCGGAGCGCATCTGTGACACCTTGATGGCGGGATTGGAAAACAGGAAGGGATTCATGGAGGTTATGGCGGAGATAGATGATCTGAAGAAGGTGAACGAGAAGGTCGAAAAGGAGAAGGAAAGGCTCAGGATAAAGAACCAGGAATTGCTCCTCATGAACAAGCTCAGCAAAGAGATAGCCTATGAACTGGACTGGTGCAACATCCTTCCCAGGATCATAAGGACCGGTCTTTTGGACATCCTTGATGCTTGCCATATGGGAATTCTGTATGAAATAGGCGCCACGTGGTATCTGGCATTTCACTCATCACACGGTGAAATACGTGAAAACAACCTGCGCAATATTGTAAAGGAAATGACCAAAATGTTTCATTCCTTTTCCGGGGGAACCCTGAAGGCCGAAGATGTGTCGGTCAAGACCTACCAATCCGATGGGATTGCATACCTCTCCTGCCCCATATCCCTGCGGAGGGCCTGGGTAGAGCCCATGGAGTTTGCTGGAAGGGCCTTGGGGCTGGTAGCTATAATTGGAAGAAATTCCAGGAGGCCCTTTGAAGGGAAGAAGGAGTTGCTGTCTACCATAGCCAACATCCTTGCCATATCCCTGAAAAACGCCCGGGAATACCATCGGGTCGGGGAAATGGCAGTGACCGACGGCCTCACCGGGGTTTTCAATCGAAAAGGCTTTAGATACCTGATGGCAAGGGAGTTCCGGAAATCACTGAGATACAAGAATCCCCTTTCCCTTGTTATGATCGACGTGGACAATTTCAAGGAAATCAATGACTCCCTGGGTCATCAAGGGGGCGATCATGTCCTTCGGGAGCTTGCCCGATACCTTAAGAAAATGGTGAGGAGGGCAGACATTGTTGCAAGATATGGAGGAGACGAATTCGTTATTCTAATACCGCAGACCGGAATGGAAAGGGCTGAGGTGCTCATGAGAAGGATATCGGCAGATCTCGAGGCCCGAAGATTTACCTGGTGCGGCGCAAAGATCAAAGTCGAAATAAGCTATGGTATCTCCTCCATGGACGAAGGGGAACAGGTGGAGCATGAAGATGAATTGATCAGTAAAGCCGACACAAGGCTCTATGATGCAAAGAGGTCAAGGGTGTCGCCCGTCATCATGAAAAGGGCGTCTTCGGCAAAGTAATGAAGGGAGTATTAAGGGTTTGTCGAACCAGTACCGCGGGGTGCAAAATCCCGTTCAGGAACAGGGCTGATCAGTCTTGAATATTCCCCGCTCGTAAACTTCCATGAAGGCCTCCACAATCTTGGCGTCGAACTGGAGGCCGCTGTTTTCCCTTATCATTCCCACCGCGGTTTGCTCCGGCAGCTTTTTCCTGTAAGAACGGTCGGAAGTAAGGGCGTCGTAAACGTCGGCTACGGAGATAATTCTTGATAGAAAGGGAATTTCTTCACCCTTGAGCCCATCCGGATAACCCCTTCCATCCCACCTCTCGTGATGGTGCTTTACTATTTCCTGTTCTTTTGACCACATATCGAAATGACCCAGGATATTGCCACCTATGGAAGGATGCCTCTTTATTATCTCGAACTCGTGATCCGTGAGCTTGCCTGGTTTTAAGAGTATGTTGTCCGGTATGCCTATCTTGCCGATATCATGCAGATTGCCGGAGATATTCAGTGTTTCTATCTCTTCTTCCGTGCATCCGGCAATCTGGGCAATTTTCACCGCATAATCCGTTACCCTGGCCGAGTGCTGCTTGGTATACGGATCCCTGGCTTCTATGGTTTCGACAAAGGCGTAGAGTGTGGAGAACAGGTTTTCATGAAGATTTTCGTAAAGGGCGAGATTTTCCACAAGAGAAGATGACTTCTCCACCAGAAAGTTCAGCAAGTACAGGTCCTTCTCGTAGAAGCGCTGGTCGTGCCCCCTGATAAGGTTGAGAAGGATGCCAAAGGTGTTGTCTCTGATTTTCAGGGGTACTGCGATTATGCCCGCTCTGCCGTTGTTTTCCTTTACGATGAGGGGAACTCCATCCTTTTTGACCTTTTCGATGATCTCCGTTTCCCTGGGCCCGAGTTCTGCCGATGCCTTGTCCCTCTTTCGGAAAAAAGACGTAATTATGGCAGGCTCTCCGATTTCATGGTCAAGCAGGCAGAAATGGGCCTCATCGCAGGATGATACATTTCCTGATAGGGCTACCAGCATGTCAAAGAGATCCTTGCTGCTCGTTGCGTGATTCAGGCCCTGGAGTATCTTGTTTACGGTTTCAAGATCCCTGATCTTCTCCTGCAATTCTTCATTGATCTCAACGAGCCTCCTGGTCTTTTCCATTTCTTTCTTTAACAAGACATTATCCGCGAAGAGGGCCCTCTCTCTCATGATGCGATCAATGATAAGAGGGACTTGATCCACGCGTACGGGCTTGATCAGAAAATCCACTATACCGTTCCTCAAGGTGTCTACGGCAATATCCACGGAAGGGTAACCGGTCATAACGACGACCGGAATCGTATTGTCATAGAGATGTATCCTTTTGACCAGCTCAATGCCGTCCAACCTTGGCATGTAAAGGTCGGTGAAGCAGCAGTCGATCTCCTCCCTCTCGATGATGTCAAGGGCCTCGATTCCATCTCCGGCGGTAAGAACAGTGTACCGCCCCTTTAGTTCGAGGTATTCCTTGAAGATGTTGCGGATGGTTTCCTCATCATCAACCACAAGGATTTTCAGGTTATCATTCATGGACTTCCCGTCATCATTTTGCATCATCCAGAATCTTGAGCAGGTGCCCCTTGAATGCCGTGAACTCCCTGTCGGTCAGAAGCCCTTTTTCTTTCAAGGAAGATAGTGCACCTAGCCTGTTGACGAAATTATGAGACGGCGAGTTGTCTTCACAAAAATAGTGCAGGCTGGGCATGTTTGAGGAAAAAAAATTGATGCTGGCGATTCTCTCCTTCGGCCCAGCTTGATTCTTCAATTCCGTCAACTCCTTATAGGCCTCGTTCAGCCTCTTTAACAAGCTTTGATTTTCTCTGTTCAACCTTATCTTTTCTATGGCATTGTCCACTGAAACCTGCAATTCTTCCAGCTTAAAGGGCTTCCTGATATAGTTGTAGGCCCCTTCCCTTATGGCGGATATGGCGGTTTCCAGGGATGCGTGCCCTGTGATAATGATGACAATAACATCCGGCTTGATCCCTTTTGCGTACCTCAAGAGCTCAAGGCCGTCCACCCGGGGCATGACAAGGTCAACAATGATCAGGTCATAGTTCTTTTCTTGTATCTTCTCTATGGCGGACAGACCTTCATAACAGACATCAACCCTCCTCTCAGCCCCTGAAAGCGCATCCTTCAAGAGGTCTGCGATGGGTCGATCGTCATCGACGATAAGTATCTCTATGTCCAGGGCCCTCTCCTCTTGCGTTCTTATCGGCAGGGAATCGGTGTCAGGCCTTTTTGTCATAAACAAGACCCATCATTTCCTCCAGCCTTGCTGCAAGGTCCAGGACTTCAGAAGGCGGAATTTCCCTTATGACTTTACCCGTTGTTCCGTCGATTATAACTACTATGACATCACCGGAATCCTGGTGGATACTGAAGTGCAGGTCGACATTGTGCATCATCTTGATATTTTGTTGAGCCTCTTCAAGGGCCTCTGCCAGCCGCGCGATGTCGGGCCCCTTCTTTTCTTTTGAATCCGACCCGGACACACTTGAGGCCTTTTCCACATCAACCTGCTGTCCCCTATGTCCTGAAGGAGATGCCTTGTTTTCATAGGCGACGGGGAAGCCTTTGCTCAATGCGGTTATCAGATTCAACTGCATGTTCCAACAATCCCCCATAGTTCCATATCGGACGATTCCCCGTAATCTTTAGGAAAACTTTCAAGGAGCGGGTCAACCCCTCTTATCCAGGAACATTGGAGTTCGAATTGTCGCGGCCATGTATCTTGATGCGGCATTTCTGGAATCTCGCATCCCAATGATGTCTCTTTTAATCCTGTCCCTTTCCTCCGTAACCAGGACGACCAGTTCTTTCTCAATAAGGGCGATGGCCTGGAGGAGAGACTTTATGTCTGCCAGGTATCCATCCACCACGTCCTTCATGTTCCTTAGCTTTCCTGTGCCATAATCGTCTCCTTGTATGTCCCTAGCGTCGGAGGTCCTGGGGTATTCCTCACACCCTGATGTGAACAGCTTCTCCAGTCTCGAATCTATGCTTTCAAGCCGTCGAATGCATGACTCCCGCTCAAGGACAAATGGTTTCAGGTCGACTTCACCCCCCCTCTTGATGATATTTTTCATCTTCCTAGTGATGATCTGGTACCGCCCAAGCATAGAGAGTTTGTCTGTCAGAAGAGAGGGAATATCCTTTTCTAGTTTCTTTTCCCTCATTTTACTGGTCCCTTCTCCCCCACGACTCTTCTGTCTCCTCTGGCATGGTTCAGCAGTGTATCCGCACTTGAGCTTCTAGGAACCTGTGGCAAGCATGTTCTGCCGGCCCCATTGTTCTGCAGACAGCCCTGGTCGTGGTTGCATGGTTTTGTCTTGATTAAGAAGGGCCGTTTCCCAGGCCTCTTTGAGTTCATTGAGCATGCTAGTAATCTCATTGATCGCGTCCGAATCCCTTCTCAAGTCCGCAAAGATTATCCTCCTCAGCATGTAGTTGTAGAGAGAATCGAGGTTCCTGGCTATGGCTCCACCCCTTTCAAAGTCAAGGGCGAAGAGGAGCTCTTCGATGAAATCCTTGGCCTTGCCAAGTGACTTGCTCTTCCCTTCATAGTCCCTCTCTGCGAGCTTCTTGTCGGCAATGTTTAGATTATCTATTGCTCCTTCATAACACATCAGGACTAGCCTTGATGGATCAGAGGTAAAGACATTGGTTTTCATATAGGCCTGTACTCCACTTTTCACCATTCAACGACCTCCTTCCTTGAAAATACTGTATTTGAAAGGCATAATAGCATTGCGAAATTCGGGTTAAGACAGCCTCCATCCGCCGAATATGCTGTTTATCTGGCCCGTAAGCCAGTTGCTCTGGTTCTGTATCCTGCTTAGCGCCAGTTCCATGTCCACAAATCTATTGATCATCCTTTCCATCTTCTGATCAAGGCGGCGCTCCATCTCAACGATCCGGTCATCGAAGTCATCAATCCTGCCCGAAACAGATTCGATCCTGAAGTCAAGGTAGCCGTCCACTGTATTGGTGATATCGTACAGGATCCTGTCAAAGAGTTCCGCCACCCCCATGGTGATCTTGACGGTTCCCTGCTCACCGGTGCCGCTGCCGGTGTATTTGATGCTGAGGCCCTCGATGCTGGTCGTCTCACCGGTGCCCGGCGCATTTCCCGTCAATATTTGCCCTGAACCCGTGCATGCTTCGCCGTTGATGGTCCCTGCAACATCGACACCGCTGTAACTCTGCCCGTCGGTCATGCCGAGATCGGAATCGCTCACCCGTATGGTGAAATCGTGGCTGCTCCCGTATTCATTATGGGTGAGGGCAAGCTGATCGCCCGCATTTTTCGACGCGGTTACGTCCATGGAATACCGGCCGAGAACTCCCCCTACCATGTCTCCGAGATCAACCCCTTTCCCGGCCGGCTCGATGATTTCTATGCCCAGGGGACTGTTGGTAGTGCCGTCCTTCAAGAGAAGACGACCGTCCTGTATTTCAGCGATAACACTTCCGCCTCCTGCATTAAAGGCGTTCTCGATCGCCGTGAGTAGGTCGTCCACTGTGTCGGTTGTGATGTCTGAAATGGTGTAACTTCCTTCCACGGCCTTCCCGCCGGCCGTGTAACCGCTGAAGCTGAAAGTATCGCCCGTAGTGAGACTGCTCCCCTGGATGGCGTCCCATTTAGTGGCCGCATCTATCGCAGTGGAACCGTCCGTCGTGTTCCTCGTGATTGCCACGAGGTTTGAGCTGGTTACATCTCCAAAATCCAGGTTTGAGCCGGGCGGGGCGGTCAGGCTGAAATCCAGGTTGCTGTTTCCTGTCTCCCTGTCAGTGATGACCAGATATCCATAGGAGTTTATGGCGGCGGAGACCTCGTTGTCGAAGGCGGCCTCGATGGCTGAAAGAAGGCCCTGGACAGTATCTGTGCTCACATCCGTTATGGTGTGGCTGCCGCTTACCTCCGTGCCGTTTCTCTTGTGACCCGTAAAAGTGATAACATCGCCGTCGGAGAGACCTGCGCCGATGCCTCCGCTGAACACAGAGTCCCAGGTCGTTGAGTTGGTAATGGGTGCGGTTTGTTCTGCGTCCGTGGTATTCTTGACATTGCCCATCAGTGCCTGTGCATATTCCCTGTCCATCTCCGAGTTTATCGTATTCACAATATTATCGATCGAGCTGCCGGTGTCGGATGTCTTCAGGGTAATTGCCGCCACCTTGCTACCCTGGGTGATGGTTATAGTACTGATGTCTGATGCAATACCCCCGCTCAGATCCACCGTCCCCGTAACCTTGGCCTGCTCAGGGACCTGCGTGATATTTACCGGATATTCTCCAGGCACTGTCCCGTTGGTATGACCAATATATTGGACATCGCCGTCCGTTGTGGAGCCTTCGGCCACAAATATCCTCCTGGCCCCAGCGAAGTTGTCCACGAGCGCATCCGTGAAATCATTATCATCAATGGAAAGTTTTCCCTCATTGTTCGATGTGATTCCGATCAGTGAAAGGGCGTTGAGATCCGAAGGGAGACCGGTGATTGTGCTGACGACTGCGTTCATGAGGGCGGACTTGATGGAATGCAGTGTCCCGTCCCCCTGGAGAGGGCCGGATGTCCCTGAGTCCTCATCATAGGCGAACTGGGCATTCAGCTCCGTCATGACTTCGTTATAGGCATCCAGCAGGCCTTGCACAGAAGATTTTACGGCCTCATAATCCCTGGATATGACCACGTTTACGGTTGTTCCCGCCTCTACCGTCAGGAGGTTGAGGGTCACACCGGGTATAACATCATCAATGATATTCGTAGAACTGGTAATAGTGGTTCCATCTACGACGATGCTTACGTCCTGCCCTGATCGAAGCTCCATCTGGTAGCCCTTGGTTGTAGCGGAAATAGTCCCAAAATCCAGTTGTCCTCCACCCTCGTTATTTGCCACGAGGGTCAGGCTCAACTGGCTGTCGCCGGCAACCAGGTCCTTTATCACTATCTTTCCAGCCGTATGCCCGTCCGTTCCATCGCTGATGTATGCATCCACAGCCCCGGGATCGAAGACCGTGTTTTCAATATAATTCAAAAGGTCATTGAGGCTCTTGTATGCCCCGCTGTATACACTGAAACTTCCACTGACCGCTGTTCCGTCGTGCTTGGTGCCTGTTATTGTGATGGTGTCTCCAGTTGCGACATCGTTTGTGCCGTCACCTACCGTATCAATCTCGGAAAAAAGGGTGCTCCCATCAATGGGGCCTCCGCCGGCAGCGGCTGTTTTTTGATTGGCCACGCTTCCTGCATGTATTTCCGAGACGCTTCCCTGGTCCCCTTCCAGTATCCCAAGGGCCTGCAACACATTGTTGTCATCAGTGAAGCTGGTCGTGTTCTCAATCTTCAACCTGTAAGTGGTCAGGTTGTCCTGCGTCGTTGAGACGACAGATGCCCTGACGTTTGACCCTGCCGCCGAGGCCGCGCTGTTGATATCCGAAGCGATGTCCGTGAGGGACTTGGACAGATCTATCTGTATGTTGCTGACATCTCCCATGACAACGGCGGTACCTACCTGGGGAGAGGAAATCCCCAGCAAGGAAGCAACCGACTGGCTGCTACTTGAAAAAGCCTCTGATTGAGCACCATTGCTGGTGAGATTTTTTACCGAGGTCGTTCCTTCGGTGAATCCCAGACCGCTGCTGAGGATATTCTCCGTATCGGCACTGGCATCAAAGATATTAAGGGCATCTTCCCCGGTATCGTCACTGGTGAGAATGAGTCGGAAGTTTTCAGATGATACGGTCAGGATGGATGCAGTAACTCCTGTTGCATTGGAGCCGGTATTCAGGTTGTTTATCTTGTCAAGGATATCCGCCAGGTCATCACTGCTTTCCACCCGAACCGTCCTGCCGTTTATGATGAATTCACCGGTAAGGTTGAGGGCGGTGGTATGGCTGGTAAAGCTCTTTGAGGATATCTTCCTGGCCTGAGCAAGTTGTGAGTTTGAGGTCATGGTTATTGTATGGCTCCCGGGCGCAGCCAGGGTAGAGGTGGACACGGTGAGAAAGTTAGATGCCTCGTAAGTAGCAGAATCGCTGCTAAGGCTGGATGTGAACACGCTGAAGGCATCGCTGCTTGCAAGGGTGCTCGCCTGGGTCTTCAAAGACAGGAGCTTTGAGTTGATGTCCTGAAGGATCTCGAGCTTTGCTTCGTACTCAGTCTTCTGGGCCTCTACGAGGTCGACCCTGCGATGTTCAACCGCCATCAACTGGTCAATCATGCTCCGCCAGTCAAAACCACTGGAAAGGCCGGCTACCAGGTTCGTGCTCAGGGCCATGTCTTCCTCCCCACGGTTTCCAAAGTCGAATCAGTAAAGGATTGCGCTTTGTATGATTAGTATCGGATAAACGTCGCGTAAACTTGAGCGGTTTGCACGGTCTGGAGGACAATATTTGTAAACCCTGGCGAAGCTTGTGGCCTTATGCTTGGCGCGGCACTACGGTGTGGTGGTATGGAAAAGGAAGAGGGAGGCCCTGTCTTTAATCTTGTCGATCAGGGCCTCCCAGGAGGAAAGAGGATGATACTATCCGAACAGGGCCAGCACTTGCTGCGGCGCCATGTTCGCCTGGGCAAGCATGGCGGTTCCGGCCTGGAGCAGGATCTGGTTCTTGGTGAATGTTGTCATCTCAGCGGCCATGTCAACGTCACGGATGACGGACTCGGCCGACTGGACGTTTTCAATGGTGGTTGCCAGGTTGGCTGCGGCGTATTCAAGGCGGTTTTGTGCGGCTCCCACGTTTCCCCGGCGCGTATTAAGGGTGCTGATCGCGGTATCGATCGTGGTCAGGAAGTCCTGGGCCTCTGAAGCCGTATCCAGTTTGTCCTTGGTGAGGTTGAGGCCGTTGGAATCAGTACCCTTGACACTCTGGAGAAGGATTCCTATACGGTCATTGTCAGTGTTCTTGGGCCCCACCTGGAAGTTGGATGCAGTGGCGGAGTTGGCGATGATGGTACCGTCACTGTCTTCATCCAGGTTATTATTGAGCGTCAGGGTAAGCCCAAGGGCATTAAACTTGACCTCCTTTGTCTCGTTGGTAGCCGGAGTGGAAACATCATAGATCGTCTCGCTCACCCTCCCGCTCCCCAGGGTGGCTGATATGGTAATGTCTACCTCGCCGGCGCCGCTTGCTGTAGATGTGACGGTATACGTGACACCTGATTCAAGCCCTGTTACTCCGGCGTAGCCGATGCTAGCGGTGAATGTGCCGCCGGAGGATGCGGTAACACCAAAGGTCCCGTTCAGGAGTTTCGAGCCCGCATACTCGGTGGAATCTGCA